>CAYTNP010000072.1:0-5030 GCA_964439165.1 uncultured Nitrosopumilaceae archaeon
ATACTAGTCTGGGGGACTAGTGGTCGCAGGTTCAAATCCTGCCGGTCCCATTATAACTAAAGTTATCATCAATTTTAGAAACCACTTGATTTTTTGATTAATGACCATATTGGAAGAAAGTTTAGAACATTTTTTCCATTATGCATTTATGAAAATCTGTTTTACATATTTTGATGTCTAAAAGAGTTACAGTAATAATTTCAGATGATCTTGATAAAAAAATACGAAATCTACAAGCAAAAATGATTCAATCAAGCACAAATAATGTAAGTTATTCTGGAGTAATAAATCACCTTTTAAAAAAGGAATTGAAAAAATGATCTTTTCATCTTTTTGAATCATTACAAGAATTTAAAAATGAAATCTTTATTGATGAAATTTAATTCAATATTTGATTAATCTCTGTAATTACATTATAATTTTAGAATTTTTAATAATTCTTTAAAACTTTCAGATGTTTTTTCTTTTTTGTATTGTTTTAATGCATCAATAATTTTTTCTTTGGAAGAATTCTTGTAAATTTTCTGTGTTTTTCTAGCAATTCCTGAACCAATAAAAAATGCTTGAGTAATTGATGTAACATTTGATGGTCTTCTATTTGTACTGGAACTTTCAAAATCTATTAATGTAGATTTAGTTTTTCCTACAATCACATGTTTTGAAACATTACTTAATTCACCATGATCAAAATTTATTTGATCTAACCTAAAACAATCCTCAAGAACTTTTTTGATTGTAGCTTTTAATTTTTTTACACTACCTACACCTTTAAGCGAATTTACCCAATCGCTAATTTTTTCACCATCAAGATATTCCATTACCAGAAAATTTTTACTAACATCAATCATTTTTGGTCCAACATCTACAGAATTGACCAACTTTAACAAAACTGATTCATTTTTCATATCTTTTCTTTGCGAATCTGTTCTTCTAATTTTTAATGCAACTTGTTTGTTATTTTTTTTTGCTAAAACAACTACTCCAACATATCCTTTACCTAAAATTGCTAATTTCCCAAGTGTGGTTGGGCCTGTTAGTGAAATTGATTTGATTTTTAGTTTTTCTAATTCATTAATTCTTGATTTTATTTGACGAGGAGTAGCTTTTGGATATCCAAGAATCTGCGAATATGGCTCTTCTGAGAATTTTTTAATTGAAATAAAGGAGTGTACCATCAGTTGAAATCAACTCGCCTGCCTCCTCTTTAATTGATTTGCTCAAATTTTTAGTTCCTATTGAAATTCTAAATCCTCGCTTAAAATCAGCAATTAATCCCTTTGGCATGCCTGTTTGAATATTCTTTTTCAAAAATTCTGTCATAAATTTGACAGCTTCTGTATGTTTTCTTTTTTCAAGTGAAATTACTTTCCCATTATTTTCAATCCACATTAGTTCAGAATTTTTGAGATTTTTTGATATGAAACTCTTTGAACTGCTTTCTCTGAAAAATTCTGGTCCATTTTTAGAATATGTATCAGAAATTTTTGTAGATTCTAAGAAAAACAAGAGATATGCTTCTTTAATTTGATCCGAATGAGCCTTACTCCTTAGTACAGTAAATCCACCTAACTCTAATTGAGTAGACAATGATGTAGTTGCTCTTTTAATTTGACCCCATATCACATCAGGACTTCTAGGTTTGTAATCAAATTTTATCACTAACAAGTTATTCCAATATTTTTTTGAAATCTTTGATTTTTTATTTTGGAATAATACTAATTTTGGTTTTTCTCTAAATACTCTGGAAATCAAAACAAATTTTGCAATATTTTCATCTGAAATTGCAGCAGCTAAATTTCTATTGCTGTCAATTGGATCAATGATTACTATTGATGTATCAAACTTTTTTGTAGCTTTTCCAATGATTTGATTTTCTTTAATTTCTGAAATTGATTTGATTGTATTTTCAAAACTTTTAAAATTTAAAATCAAAACTTCAGAGATATAACCACTGAATCCTTGTTTTGCAATTTCTGCACCGTAAATCCCATTAGATTTCAAAAATGTTTTAAGAATTCTAACTTCATTTTGCATTTTAGGAGTCAATGATTTTTTCATAAACTTTGTATGATATGGAGATCTGTCTGCTGCACTTTTCCATTCACCTAATTTTACATCATAAAATGGTACAACATTGATTTTTGTATCTTTAATTTTAGCCTCAACATATGGGTGTTCAGAGTATCTAACATATGGTGAGTATTTTTTTAACGAATCAAATCCTATTTTCTTTGAATTTTTTTCAAAGTTTTCTTCTGATGTTGATTTTTTAAATTTAACAAAAATATCTACATCTGCATCTTTTGATAACCATGTTCCCTTTGCAAACGAACCACCAAATTCTAACCCTAATACTTCAGAATATTTTTCTATTTCATTTTCAACTAAATCATATGCAATTTTTGCAATAGAATTTTTTGATTTTTCAATACTTTTTGTTGGTACAACTGATTTTCCAATTTTAGAAATTACTTGTTTCATGATATAGAATTGACCTCCACTAAATCTGAATAAATTGGTCCATTAGGTGTTAGTTCACTTTTTTTTAATTTAACACTAGAAATTTTCTGCATTCCAAAATCTATGGTACCATGTCTTTCCAATTCTTTAGTCATATCTCCAACCTTCTTTTTAATTCTAAATACTGTGATATGAGGTTTGAATGCCTTATCTGAAATTAGTCCTAGGGGTTCTAGTACTTTGTTGACTTTATGTGATAATTCTATGAGTAAGTTTCCTCCATTACTATCAGTTCCAACCCAAATAACTCTGGGAAATTTAGGTTTAGGAAATGCTCCAATTCCTGTCAAATTAACATTAAAACTTGAAAATTCTATAGTTGATAATGCTTGTTTGATTTTTTGTAGGATATTTTCAGAAATTTCACCTAAAAATTGTAATGTAAAATGTAAATTCCTTGATTCTACAGCTTTTGCATCAATATCAATTTCTTTCTGAAATTTTTCAATGGAATTAATTACATTTTCATCTGAAATCTCAATTGCTACAAATGTTCGCATTACAACATTTTTTGGTGTATCTTTATAATAATTTCCGGTAACTTCATAGACGAGCCTTTTTTTTGATAGTTGTTGACAAAACTAATTGTATGCTTAACAGGTATGCCTGGCGCAGGAAAATCTACTATTGCTGATGGACTAAAACTACAAGGATACGACATTATCAATATGGGAAATGCAGTAAGAGAAGAAGCAAAAAAAAGAAATTTAGAATCAACCAGAGAAAACCTTGGAAAACTAATGCTTGAACTACGAGAAAAAAATGGCCCTGGAGCAATTGCAGAATTAATAAAATCTAAAATAGAAACATCTACTGCAAATGTAATTCTTATTGATGGAGTAAGATCAAATGATGAAATTCAAGTACTTAGAAAGTTTGGTACTGTTAAATTATTAGCAATTCATGCATCAACTGACACAAGATTTGATTTTCTTCAAAAAAGAGGAAGATCAGATGATCCCCAAACAAAAGATCACTTTGAGGAAAGAGATAACCGAGAATTAGGTGTTGGTATTAGCAATTCAATCGCGTTATCTGATTATGCAATATCTAATATTGATTTGACAAAAGAAGAATTGATAGATTCAGCATTTAAAATTATTCAAAGTTGGATAGAATGAAAACTCCAAACATTAGTTGTAAAATTGAAATGTTTTGTTCAATTAACCCTTCAGAAGATCCTGAAAAAATTAAACAAGCAATCACAAATGTTTTTCCAAACTCAAAAATAAAAAATGAAAATTATTCAATCAGTGCAGTATCAAAAGATCTCAATTCTTTTGAAAAAATCTATGAAACAATCCAATCAAACAGATCTCAGAAAAATTATAGAAAAAGTTTAGAGCAAAACTTGAAAGATGATTCAACTTGGTTTTATCTAAACAAACAAGCAGCATTTGTTGAAAAAATAGCAATCTGTGAAGAAGCAGAAGAATCACCACTAGGCCCAATCAAGGTAGTCATGACTTCATCAAATATTGATGGAATAATTGATTGGATAGTTTTTGGAGACTTTGATTAGCTAAGAAAATTCACTCTTTTTTGACTATTTTTTTTTAGTTTGAATCTAAAATTCATTTTTTACGATATTAAGAAATGTTCATAAAATTAGGCATAATTGCTGGTATTTTGATTCTAGGAGGCATGATATTTTCAAATGAAATTGATACCTTATTTCCATCAACTTCTGCCAATGTAGTTAGTTCTCTAAAAGAAGATGTATCTAGTTTTGGACAAAAGGCAACAGATTCTGTAGAAAAAAGAATTGATGACTCTATTGATAAAATTGTAGATAAAACAGGAGATGCAATTAGTAATGAAATAAGTGAAGCAGGAGATAAGATTAGTGATGAAATTTCTGATGTAAAGGACTCATCAAAACAAAAACTTGATGAAAAACTTTCTGACTTTAATCCAATTGAATCAATAAAAGATATTTTTTCTGATAATCCAAATGTTGAAGAATTAACTGATTCATCCACAGTTACAACTGAAGACATTACAACTCAAAGTTCTGTAGACAGTCAATTATAAATTATTCATGAAACACTATCATTATCTACAACTCAAGCATCAAATGATGATATCACACTACAATATTCAGATTCAAGTGGGAAAACAAATAGCGTAAATGTAATTATTAGAACTGAACAAAAAGAAATTTTCTCTGGAATATTTTTTACATCAACCTTTGAAACTAATCTAAATGATTTTTCTAATCAACCATACTATGTTGATATGGTTGTAGAACATGAAGATTATGGAACAGTAACATCATCAGTATTTAATCCAGGAGATTCTACTGATTCAAAAATTAGTGGTATCTTTTCCCAATCATAATTTATTTTTAAACAGTGATACAAATTCAGGTAATGTATTTGCACTAGTATTTCTTAATACCAAATCCATTTCTGATGACATTTCAGTTTTTTCGGGATTAATTTCAACTAGTACAGCACCATTTTGTTTTGCATAGATTGGTAATGTATTTGCAGGAGATACAACAAGTG
>CAYTNP010000073.1:0-5027 GCA_964439165.1 uncultured Nitrosopumilaceae archaeon
GTTGGTCCTTTTTCTCCTGGAGTTCCAACAGGACCAGTTAATCCTTTGTCACCAGTTGGACCAGATGGACCTTTGTCACCTTTTTCTCCCGGAGGACCTCTTAATCCAGAAGCTCCTTTATCCCCAGGTGGACCAGTTGGACCTTTGTCACCTTTATCTCCAAGCGGACCTTTTAATCCAGAAGCTCCTTTATCTCCAATAGCACCAGTTGGTCCTTTTTCACCTTTATCTCCAGGTGGACCAGTAACTCCTTTGTCACCTTTATCTCCCTTATCACCAGTAATTCCTTTTTCTCCAGTTAGACCACGTTCTCCTGCAATTCCTTTGTCACCAGGAGTTCCTTTGTCACCAGTTGGTCCTTTGTCACCAGTTGGTCCAGTAGAACCATCCTTTCCTTTTATTCCAGGTGGGCCTTGTTGTCCAGGTGGTCCAGGTGGACCATTGTCACCAGGAGCACCTTGTGGACCGGATTGACCTTTGTCACCAGGAGCACCTTGTGGACCGGTAGAACCAGCACTAACAGTTTTTTGAGAACGTTTTGGTTTTGGGGTTTCAGTTTTAGTTTCAGTTTTAGTTTCAGTTTTTGGTGATGATGCAGAAGGCTTTGATAAAGTAACATCAAAAACAGAATGTAATGAAGAAAAGAGATCAGTTACAACAATCCAAATTGTGTTTAATTCAGTTACAGAAGAAGGTAATGGATTTTCAGCAGAACCGATAGTTTCAGAAAAATAGCCATCTTTTACTCTAAGATGAAATGTTCCTCTCCATAAAGAAGGGAATTGTTTTGTTCGAAGTGCATCCTCAGAAGGTTTAGAGTCAGTAATTGCAATTTGAGCTTCATAAACACCAGATTGTCTAAACGGTGCCTGACCTTTTACCTCTAATCGTGACTGAGATGACATATTCGTTGGTGTAATTTTCAAGTATTTCTGTATTTAGATCGCATTATCACAGTCAATCAAAAAACATGGCGATGTCAGGCTCATTGAGATAGTATTTATCTAGATAAAGTAGCATTTGAGATAATGAAGAAACCTTTTGGAAAGAAAGCAAAGGAAGAAAGAAAGTCAGAATCTGAAAAGATTGTAAAAAAAGAAAACAGTCTAGTTGATGCAGATTATACTAGAAAGAAATTATTCAAACAAGGAATTAACAGAATGGCAGATGAGAAATTAGAAGAAGCTATTGTTTGTTTTCAACAAGCATTAAGAATTGATCCTGACAGTGTAGAAACTTTGATGAAGTTAGGATATGCAAGATTTCATTTAGATGAACACAGTGAAGCATTAAGAGTATATGATAAAATTTTAGATATTGATGTTACAAATCCAGAAGCTTGGAATCTCAAAGGGTTAGTACATTACGAGCAAAAAAAATATGCTCAAGCACTAGATGCAGTTGAAAAAGCAGTAGAGTCAGACCCAACATATGGAATGGCATGGTATAACAAAGCATGTTTCTTGTCATTGTTAAATCAAGTTCCAGAAGCTTTAGAATCATTAAAACGTTCAATTGAAATTGATGTTAAAAATGCAAGAAAATCAATTAGAGATAAAGATTTTGCAAATGTCAGAATTGAAGATGCATTCAAAAGAATTGAAGAAGTTGTTGTTTTAGAATCAGTAAGACAAGGATACCATACACTGGGTTCAATTGTGTGGACAACATTTTTGGATAAAGTAGATGCAGAAACAGCATTAAGAAAATTATTAGAAAAAGGATTACTAGTACAAAATGAAAAACGAGATGGATTAAGTAAAATTCCAATTTATGATCTTGCACCAAACGTTTCAGAAAAAATGGGTAAAGAAAAGAAAGGTTTGTTTGGAATTACAAGAAAAACATTACCAAAACCAATTAAAAATCTAAAACAACTCAGTCAAGCAATTCAATCAGTCAAAGAAGCTATAGAAGAAAACGATGCTGAGAAAACAAGTGAAATTTTTGATGAATTCATTGAGACCTCAAAATCAGGAGAACAAATGATTGAGAATTTCTTTGATGAACATAGAGAAATCAGATTATGGAAAATAAGATTGAAAGACAGAGGGGATGAATACATTATTGAAAATAAAGAAAAGATGATGAATCTCTTTGATAATATAGAAGTAACAATTACAAAGAAACTTAGAAACGAAATTTCTTAATTATTCAGCAGATAAATCCCAATAGTTTGCATCTTCTTGTTTTTCAGTAGGTTTTTGAAGATTTTTCCATTCTTTGAATGAACGTACATACAATTTTGCGTTTGGTAAACCTACAGATTTTAGAGCATAATATGCCAAACCTGAAAGAGTACCTACACTACCACAATAAGTGATAATTTCAGAATCTCCAGTTACACCCCGATTTTCAAGTAGTCTTTTCATATCCTCTTTTGGGCGTAAAATCTTGTCTGATGAGGCAAGTGTCCTGTAAGGCAAGCTGATTGCCCCAGGAATGTGTTGTTCTAAGAAATTCAATCTTTCCCTATTATCAATCAAAATTACATCGTCTTTTGTTTTTGCAGTTTCTAAATAATCAGATGTTGCTACAATATCAGATTGTAAATTCATAGAGTGATCCTTATTTTGAATTTCAGGTGTAACAGAATCATTTTCTAATCCAAGAGATTTCCAATTACTGTAAGTTGTTTCAAGTAAGGAGACATCAGAATGTCCAATGTATTCTAGAGTCCATGCAACTCTAGAAGCTAATGCACCAAATGTGTCATCATATACAACTACAGGAGTTTCATTATCAATGCCCATAGAATTTACAAGTTTTAAAACACGTTCAGGACTATCGTCAGATAGTAAAGTAGCTAAAGGAAGGTTAACTGCAGATGGAATATGATCCTGTTTGTAATCAGCTTCACGTCTAACATCAATTACTCGAACACTTTTGTCTCTAATTTCAGAACGTAGAGAATCAATATCAGTTGTAATCTTAACGGATTCGCTCAAGCAGCACACTCACCCTTTCCAGTTTTTGTGTGATAGCTTGTGTCACTTCCATAATCAAGATAAAAGTCAGGATCTTCTTCTTTTGTTGGAGGAATTGTCAACGGTTCAAGAATTTTTTTAAGATCATTTAGAGATTTGATGTTGGAGTCCTCATTACCGCTAACAAGTCTGTGAATCCAAGACTTCAAAGTATCATCAGGTTTTTTATTTTCTTTAAACACTTCAATAATTTTTAAAATTACAGGAATTACTCTTTTTGCAGGAACTCTAAGAAGAATTTCTCCAAGTGTTGCCTCACCATCAGAACGTCCACCTAAAGACATTTGATAATTTGCGTACATATCTTTTCCAAAACGTGCACCTCCACCAAAGAACCCAATAGTTGCAATTCCGTGTTGACCGCAAGAATTTGGACATCCACTAATCTTTATTGAAGAATCACTAAGGGTTTCATCTTCATCTAGTTTCAATTCAAGAAACTTTCTTTGGATTTCTTTTGCCAGCCTATGAGAATTAGTTAATGCAAGATTACACGATGTTGTACCTGAACATCCAATTGGTGCAGTCATAGTTAGTGCTCCAGATTTTGCCAATCCTACTTGAAGGAGTTTAGAGTATAGTCGTGGAAGATCATCTTCATGAACATAACGTATAGCCACATTTTGAACAAAGCCAGTTCTAGCCTTGCCCTCTGCGGAGAATTCACGAATCAAATTAGCTAATACAATTAATTGATTTGAAGTGATATCACCTGCTTCTAGAGTAATAAAGACAGAACGATAGTCAGACTGTTTTTGTTTAAGAGTATTAGTTTTCAACCAGCGTGCAAATCCGTCAGAGGATGGTTCACCACTTTCATCAGAAATTCTAATTGGACGTTTGATCTCAGTAGGAGTTGTGTCAACTTTTAGTTTAGTAATTACAGATTGAGTTGCTCTCACAACAGCTCTTTCTTTTAGAACCAAATTTTGGAATTTTTCCCAACCCATTTCATTTACAAGATAACGCATTCTGTTTCTTGCAAGATTTGTTCTATCCCCAAGTCTATCAAATAATTTTACCACAGCAATAGAAGTGTAAAGAATATCTTCTTCAGGAGTAAATTCTTCTAATTGGTGTCCAACAAATGATTTGTTTCCTAAACCACCACCAAGAAATATTTTGAATCCTCGTTGAATTTTACCGTTTACTTCTCTTGTTTGTGGAATCAAACCAACATCTACAATTCTTGCCATGCCATGTTTCTCACAACATGTAAAAGTAAATTTAAATTTACGTGGAAGGTTTTGAGACATTGGATTTCTTAAGAAGAATTTTGCAGTTGCAAGTGCATATGGTGTTGAATCAAATTTTTCATCAGGACAAACACCAGACATTGGACTACACATTACATTTCTAACACTGTTTCCACATGCTTCTCTTGAAGTCATTCCAACTTCAGCAAGACTGCGAAGTATTTCTGAAACATCTTCTAAAATTACCCAATGTAATTGGACACTTTCTCTAGTTGTAAAGTGTGCATTTCCAATAGAGTATTGTTCACTTAGTTGTGCTAATTTTTCAAATTGATCAGGATAAATTTCACCAGCTGGAAGTTTGATTCGCACCATGGCATAATCTCCAGTCATTCTAGTACCATAGGCACCATGTTGAAGTCTAAAGCGTCTAAAACTATCTGCATCATACCAACCTTGACGGAAAAGTTTTACAGTTTTTGCAAAATTATCTGCCTCTTCATTTCTTGCCCAATTGATTTTAGGCTTTACTGGTTTTGCAGTTTGTTTTAGATTAGATTTTGCCAATACAACAAAAATTCGTTTTATTTGGATATAAATTTTTGATATATGGGAGGTTTAGGAGAGAAATTTTCAACAAAGTACATTTTTTTCCTGTTTTTACTGCATAAAATTTTAAAAAATTCTGATTATCTGCGAGAGATGTATTTGCCTGTTTTAATTTCTACAATCTTTTCCTTAACTGGTTGTTCTAATCCCACTGCATCATAAATTGAAGTGTATTGTGGGTAATTCTTGTCAAACCATTTTTTGTATTTTGATTCATTAAAGTATCTGTCAATGT
>CAYTNP010000074.1:0-4896 GCA_964439165.1 uncultured Nitrosopumilaceae archaeon
ACAACTCCGTTCATGTATGATGTTGCAGATGGAAGTTTTGATAAAACCAAAGTTTCAATTTTATCAACTGAGGGAATGCTAAAACATGTAACTGATTCAAAAGCAAAAAACTTTGTAGTAGCTACTGAAACTGGAATTTTACATAGAATGAAACAGGATAATCCTGATAAAACATTTGTTCCGGCATCTGAAAAAGCTGAATGTCAATACATGAAGATGATTGATTTGCAAAAAGTTCATGATGCATTAGTTAATGAGACAAATGTTGTAACTGTTCCAAAAGAGATTGCTGATAAAGCACGTTTGGCAATAGATAGAATGCTTGCAATAAGCTAGAATCTGTGATTAGTTTGGTTGGATTATTTAGTAGATCACCAAAAGATCCTGCGTTTAAAGAAAATGAAAAAAAATTCAAAGAATTTAAAAAATTACTCAAAGAAAAAAAGTATACTGAAGCCCTCAAATCAGGCGTAGAATATACCCGAAAAGTCCCAAATCATCATGATGCATTATTCATGGTTGGCAGTATCTACTATTTGAAAAATAAATACAAAATTTGTATCTCTTATCTGGATAGATCCCTTGAAATTGGTGAATATGATGTTGATGCATTACTGCTCAAAGCATATGCTCACCAAAAATTAGGAGAAATCAAACGGGCAGCTCAGTGTTGTGATAAAATTTTTGAAGTTGATTCTAAAAATAAATCAGCAAAACAACTGTTATCAGAATTAAATCTCTAAACTCATATCAATTCCTTTAACAGAATTTGTGATACTGCCAATTGATATGATGTCTACTCCTGTTTTACCATAGTTTGAAATGTTTTTTTCAGAAATACCACCTGATGCTTCTAGTAACACTTTGTTTCGTAGTTTCTCTTTTTTCAAAACTGTGATTGCTTTTTTGATTTGTGATGGAGTAAAATTATCAAGCATGATGATTGCAGCATTACTTTTTGCAGCAAAAACTGCATCTGAAATGTTTTCAACTTCAACTTCAAACTTTTTGTGTTTCTTTTTTGCTTTTTTAATGAGTGATTCTAATGAATCACTTACTGCAATGTGATTATCTTTAATCATTACCATCTCATCTAGACGTAATCTGTGCTTTTTTCCACCTCCAATCTCTACTGCTTCTTTGTCAAAGTATCGTAAACCTGGTGCCGTCTTTCTTGTAGCATATAGTTTTGTTTTAGAAGGAATTTTTTTTACAAGATAATTTGTTTGAGTTGCAATTCCACTCATTCTAGTTAGGAGATTAAGTGCTGTTCTCTCACACATCAATATTTTTGCAGAATCTCCTGTGATACTCATTATGATATCATTTGGCTTTACTTTGGAGCCATCTTTTTTTAAAATTCTTACATTGCATCCTTTGATTTTGAAAATCTCTTTTGCATAGGTAACTCCTGCAACAACTGCATTCTCCCTTGAGATAATTGTGGCTGTAATTTTTTTCTTTGATAATAATGAACTTGTAATGTCTCCTTTGCCAATGTCTTCGGCAAGAAATTGTACGAGTTGTTTTTTGGAATTAAATGACAATATTATGATAAAATGTTAGTGTGATTTTAAAGATTTAGAAATTATACTACTTTGATTGCATACTTGCCTTTTTGAGTAATGCCTAGTGTTTTTGAAATCTCAGAGTTTGTAGGATCAACTACTAAAACAACTCCAGTCCAATCTGGTGTCAAGTCTGATGATTTACATCCAGGACAAACTTTGCCTGTTGTAACAAATTTGCATTTTCTGCATGCCATCTCTCGTGCCATCTTAACTTACCTCTACTTTAGCTTCTTTGGCAGGTTCTTCTGCACCGCCAGATGCTTTCTTTATTTCTTCTACAATCCAATCATCTGCACCTAAGAATGGTTGTCTACATGTAATTCCAATCTTACCCATTGCAGCTGCTTTACCTAATGATACTGCAGTAATTCTTGCACGAAGTGTTGAACCAACTTTGAGTGTTCTTCCACTTTGATTAGCTAAAATCATTCCAGACTTTACATCACTCTTCAAGTAATCATCCATTACTTGTGACAAGTGCAACAAGGCATCTGTTGGACCAATTCTTACAAATGCTCCAAAGTCTGTAATGTCTACAATTTCTCCTTGAACAATTTCTTGGAGTTTTGGATAAAATGTCAATGCTTCAAATTGTACTTTGTGAAATGTTCCACCGTCTCCGGCAATCATCTTTCCCATTTCGTCAACTTTGGCATCTAAAATCATAATGATATATCCTAAATCTGCATTAATCATACTCTCGTACTTTTCTTTGAGAATGTTTACGGCTGCTTTTTTGAGTGTGGTTCCAAATAAGCTTGGAGGAATCCTAACGACATCAACTAGAGTAGATATAGAAAACAACTGTGCTATTTTTCTTGAATTTCAATTTATGAATGTTTAGGTAATTTAGTCACAAATTTCCAAAGATTTTTGATATTTTCTAAAAAAATGACAATTTTTTTTGTTCTCTGACTTATCTTTAAATAAAGCAGAGAGGTTTTTTGACGCAATGGTTGGAATAGATCAAGTCTTAGAAAAACTCAGTACTGTAATTGATCCTGATTTGAAAAAAGACATTGTATCTATGGGTATGATTAAAGACCTTGAACTAACTGATGGGAATCTCAAATTTACTTTAGAACTAACTACTCCTGCATGCCCGTTTAATGTAGAGATTGAAGATGATGTAAGAAAAGTAATCGGCGAGATTACTGACTTGAAGAATTTTGATATGAATGTTACAGCTAAAGTCATGGAAGGTCGTTCATTAGAAGATGACACTGGAATGACTTCAGTTAAAAACATCATTGGTGTTGCAAGTGGAAAAGGTGGAGTTGGAAAATCAACTGTTTCTCTTAACTTAGCTTTAGCATTACAACAAACCGGTGCAAAAGTTGGATTACTTGATGCTGATATTTACGGTCCAAGTATTCCATTAATGCTTGGAATGAAAGATGGATTTATGGAAGTAGAAGACAACAAACTACAACCAGCTGAAGCAAATGGACTCAAAGTGGTTTCATTTGGATTCTTTGCAGAACAATCACACCAAGCAGCAATTTATCGTGGACCAATTATTTCTGGAATTCTAAAACAATTCCTAGTTGACACAAACTGGTCTGATTTAGATTACTTAATCGTAGATTTACCTCCTGGAACTGGGGATATACCATTAACACTTGCACAAACAATTCCAATTACTGGAATACTAGTAGTTACCACTCCTCAAGATGTTGCAAGTAATGTTGCAACAAAAGCAATTGGAATGTTTGAAAAACTAAATGTTCCAATTCTTGGTGTAGTAGAAAACATGAGTCACTTTATTTGTCCTGATTGTGATAACAAACATTACATCTTTGGTGATGGCGGTGCAAAGAAAATTAGTGAAGAATACAACATGCCATTTTTAGGTGAAATTCCTCTCAACTCTGGAATAATGTCTGGTTCTGATTTGGGTAAACCAATAATGATAACAAATCCTGATTCTCCAAGTGCTGTTGCATTTAGAACTAGTGCAAAAAATATTGCAGCACAATGTAGTATTTTGGCAGCAAAACTTCAAGAAGAGATGGAGTCAGGAAGTTCTGAAACTGAAAGTTCTGATAAAGAACCAGCACCTGAACCAAATACTAACTGATATTTTTGAAATTACCTGATTCCCTACGAGAACAATTGAAGATTCCTTTAGGGGAATTATTACTTGAAGAAACAACTACAAAAGAGAATATTCAAAAACATCTCTCAGAGAATTCTTACATCATAACAGTTGGCGATAGAACTACTGAAAAAATGATAGAATATGGTTTGATTCCTTCTTTGCAAATAATTGATGGTATTGAGAAAAGAGAAAAGAGAAAACCAATTGTACTTGAAAATACCACAGAGTTAACAGTTGATAATCCTCCAGCAGAGATTACTACATCTAGTATTGATTTAATCAAAGATGCTTTAAAGATGAAATCCCCTGTGAGGATTCTAGTTAGTGGTGAGGAAGATTTGTTGGTGTTACCTGTATGTATTCATGCACCTGATAATTCCATAGTATTGTATGGCCAACCAAATGAAGGACTAGTCATAGTAAAGATTACTCCAGAAATTAGAAATAAAACACAAAGACTACTTGATTTAATGGAATAATTGGGGAGTGATGAGACGGTGGCTGTATGATTTATGATTACACTACTAATACCTCTGACCCTATTAATTCATAATTTGAAATAATCAAAATACACCAAATTTTGCATAACAATTGACACTGGAGGATAAACATCTCTTTGATGATGCTTTCTTGTGAAGCTAGATCCTGAACTTAGATTACAAATTTTAGAAAAAGTTGGAATTTACTCAAATCGCTTTTCAATTCCTGAACCTCAAATTCTTTTAACATCAAAAGAAGTACTTGATGCACCAAAAGAAAAGACTGAAGGAAGAAGAACTTCTGCATACAAGTATTATGGAGTTTCATATCTTCAACATAATCTAGTATTTGTTAATGTGAGAAAAATCCCTGATGAAAAAACTCTGGAAAATACAATAGTTCATGAATTGATCCATATGAGATTCCCATATCTTGCCCATGGGAAAAGATTCAACAAACTAGTCAGACAAGGGCTTAGAGGAAAAACATTTTCTCCGTACAAAAAACGATCTGCCTCTTCTTGATTTATATTTCCCAGTTTTGGGCAAGCTGATACAGCATGGAAATTTCTGAAATTCTGCCATTTGTCGCAGGAATTGTTTCATTTTTAGTCGCTGGTGGTCTTGTAGCATGGATTGTAAAACAGCCATCAGGAACAAAAGAGATGATGGATATCTCAAATGCAGTCAAAGAAGGAGCTGCAGCATTTCTAAAAAGAGAAATGAAAATTATTGTACCTGTATC
>CAYTNP010000075.1:0-3639 GCA_964439165.1 uncultured Nitrosopumilaceae archaeon
TGTATAATTTTGCAATTTGAATTCCAAAGCTTCCGACTCCAGAACCACCACCCATAATGAGTACTGTTTGTCCAGGAGTAATTTTGGCTCTACCAACTAACATGTGCCATGAAGTTAGGATAGTCATTGATGCAGCTGCTGCGTCATCATATGAAACACCTTCTGGAATTTTTGAAACATTAACTTCAGGGAGATGAGTTACTTCTTGGAAAGCTCCCCATGTTGGACCAGTTTGGAATCCCCAAATTGTTCTTTTAATACAATCAAATTCTCTGCCGTCAGTACATGCTTTACAAACTCTGCAAGACATGTTAGAATGTGATACAACTCTATCACCTACTTTGATATTTTTTACATCCTCTCCAACTGCGATAACATCACCAGCTGCATCAGAACCTGATACGTGTGGTAATGGAACTGCTACTGGAACTCCACGCATTCCCCAAATATCATTATAATTCAATGCTGCAGCTTTTACTTCAAAAACTACTTCATCTGATTTTGGTTTTGGGTCATCTATGTCCTGGACTTTGAGGATTTTAGAATAATTATCATCTGGTGCGTATTCATTGTATACAACGGCTTTCATGAATTAATCGACTTCGTTTCCATTATTATATTTTTTCTGGATCAGACGCGATTTATCTTAAAATCACGTTTTGGTTGTTGAATTGAGAGCAAGATTTGCTTTAATTGATCGTCATTAATTTGTCCAGGGATTTTTCCTTGAGTTGCCATGCCAATGAGATATTGCTCAACAAGATCGGATAATTCTTTTTTTACCATTTTGATATTGTTTAATCGTGCCCTTGCCTCAGATGTCAGAATTTGTTTTAGGATTTGCTCTTTTTGAGCTGCATGTTCATTCTCATTATTGTCTTGAGGTAAGTCAGTTGGTTCAGGAAAACTCATTTTGAATCTAAGTGTATACTTTCAATTGAGGATTTACAACAATTAGTTCTTTAAGAATTTCTGTTGCTAATCTATCAAGTTTTTGCATTCCTTGTTTAGAAATAATTCTACCTTTCTTCTCAACTTTTTCTACATATCCAAGTTTTTCTAAACCTTGAATTGCATTTCTAATAATTGCACCACCAGCTGATTTGTGATGTGCAGCTCCGTATCCAGATGGTTTACCACCACCATAATCTTTTCTTAATTCATTAATTCCAATTGGGCCATGAAGGTAAATTTTTCTCATTACAGATGCACATCTTGTATGCCACCACTCTCTGTTTTGAGGAGGTTTGTCTGCATGAGCACCAGTTTTTACAAATGAAGTCCAAGAAGGTGCAGGAATATCCTCACTTTTTAGAATCTCTGCTAATTTCCCAATTAACACATCTGCTGGTACATCGTATACCTTTGCCATAAGGACAAAAAATCGAGAATCGTCTTATAAATCATGGTTGTATTATTTTGCGATAAGTATGCCCACACAGGTTACAAGAAATTCTGATCGACTTTACAGAAGATCTTCCCATTCGAATTCTTGAATTTAATCCAGGAGTGATAAAGGACTTGCATTTTTTACAAAAAACCATTCGAAGTGGATAAGGCATTCTGATTTTATGTCTAGTACTAATTCGCCTTGCAAGAAAGGCTTGTCTTTGAGATAATTCAGGATTTGATTTTACATTGCTTATTGCACTGTCAATTAGAATTTGCATTCGCTCAATAGCAATTTCTCTAACTCTGGACTTCACAACAATTTCTTAGCATAGACCTAAAAATTACTTCTCATCTAAATGAAGAAAATGCAGTCAGCGGGATTCGAACCCGCGTCACAGGGTTGGAAACCCCGAATACTAACCAGGCTATACTATGACTGCAATAAAATGAAAACTTTGAATCCTACATAAAAATGGTTTTTTCGTACTCGTAAAGCATTCTTGCAGCTACTACATGACCTTCAAAGGATTCATCACCAACAGAATAAAGATCAGTTATTTTATTTTCAATATCATCAGAGAAATGTCCTTTTTGGAATCCTCCAAGTACAATACAGGAATTATCAGTAATTTCTGACGCAATTTTTTCAAACGTACTAGATTTCCCTTGAGTTGAAAAACCAATAACTTTGGAGGGATTGATTTGATCTAATAATTCTGAGAATGTTTGATTTTTAATGTCTAGTAATATTTCATCATGAGATACAATCTCTTTTTCTCGGTATAATTTTTCAATAACTCCGGCAAATCTATGATAAGATTTTGGAAGATGAACGTTTTGACCAAATGAAATAACTTTTTCCTCAACTGTATGAACATACAATTTCATTTTGTTTTGTAGATATAGTGGAATTGTTGTGCATTCAAGTATTGAAAAGTGAACTAAATCAGGTCTACCTCTTTTCATTTCATTTTCAATTCCTTTCATAGCTGCAAAATGCCAAGAATTGTCAAGTAAGATTTCTGATGAACGCTTTCCTAATTTTTTTGCATGAGAAACTACTGATGGATGACGTTTTAGTTCAGATGGAACAAGTTCTAATGAAGATTCTACTAGTATTACCGAAATCATTAGTCAGTCATTTGAATTTGTTTTTTAAATACATTCCAACTTTGTTTTGGATTATTTTCTGAATCAATCAATCCTGCATTACAAACGTAATTTTTTAGTCTTTCAATAACATGCTCACTAGTTCCAAATCCAGAACCACCTACACTCAAAGTACTATCACCAATTTCTTGTTCCTCAAAGACACAAGTTCCCTCAGGCTTGTCATACTGCCTATACCATGTGAAAAATTCTAATTCAGACTCATTTTCATTGTAAAACTCAAATGATTTTTCTACAAATTCTGCCTGCAATGACTCATTTCCACCTACAAAATCAGATGTACTCCAACTAATCTCAAATAATCCAACTTTTTTATCTCCTGCCAAATCAAAAACTTGTTGCAATTCTTCTTTTGCTTCTTGTGGAGTTTTAACAATATCATTTAGTGTATCAACTGGAAAATATGAAAATGCAATAAAATCACCAACTGCCAAATCAGTTACAACATATCTCAAATTTTTATTTATTATATTATGTAATGAAAAAGAATTTCCAATTTGCACATTAGGATGTTTTTCTTTTACTTTATCATATATTCCAGTAAACAGTTCTTTGTATACTGGAATATTTTGTTCATAGAATCTAAATTGTGATTCTGTATCACCTGCAAGAATTACAGTGTCTACAATATCATATCTTGATAGTATTGCATCAAGAACACTAACAACTCTATCTTCATCTAATGATTGTAATGGTGGTTTTCCAATCCAACTAGGAAATGGTCCTAGTGTTTCTCCATTAATTATTGAAAAGTAAAATGTAACTTGAAGATCATTTTTTTTATTAAAACTCATCAATGCATCTGACTGTGTCCAATCAAACTCTCCTCGTACTGGTTCAACTAGATTCCAAAAGAGATAGACATTGCTTCTACCAATTCCAGAACTTGCTGCAGTAGAATAAATCTCATCTAAATCCTGTAGAGTTGTTGCTTGTTTTGGTGAATTAATTACAAGACCAATTTTTTCATTAGTTTTTTGAGTTGTAATAACATCAGAATCAGAATTCAAAGCAATGCCTGCTATTGCAATAACTACTGCTATGCCTACGGCCACGCCTAGAATCTTCTTATCCATA
>CAYTNP010000075.1:3739-4872 GCA_964439165.1 uncultured Nitrosopumilaceae archaeon
AAACTTGGAACAACCTCAAATGTCTTTTGTGCATTTTCACTTGTCATGTGTAAAACTTGTTTGTGTCTTGAACCATCACGATAAACAGTCATACCCTTTAGTCCTAATTCGTGTGCTAAAAGATATGCAGACTTTACATCTTCAACTGTAACATCATATGGCATGTTGATTGTTTTTGAAATTGCATTTCCAATCCATTGTTGCCAAACACCTTGAGCCATAAGATGGTCAGCCCAGTGAATGTCCATTGCAGTAACAAATGTGTCTTGCATCCATTGTGGAATTTCAGCAATTCCTCTCAAGGAACCATAATTGTCTGCAATCTTTGTAAGGATTTCATCATTGTAAAGATCATTTTCCTTAAGGGCTTCTTCAACAATTTTGTTTGTGTAAAAGAATCTTCCAACAGTAACTCTCTTTTCAAATACAAGAGCAAATGCAGGTTCCATTCCGTTTGAACAGTCTGCAATCATTGCAAGTGTACCAGTAGGAGCTACAGTTGTAGTTAGAACATTTCTGATACCATTTTTCTTAATTTTCTCAATTAGTGCATCCCATTCGTAAGAGTGCTCTTCTTTTGGTTTCTCATAGTAACCAGCAATTGGGATTTTACCTTCAGGGAATTCTGTCTTTGAGCATAATGGGAATTCACCTCTAGAATTGGCAAGTGCTACACTTTCTTCCATAGAATAGTATGTGAGTGCCTCAGCTAGTTTGGATTGTAGTTCATATCCCTCTTTGGAATTGTATGGGATTTTGAGTTTGTATAGTAAATCTGCGACTCCCATTACACCTAATCCAATTCTTCTAGAATCTTTTGAGGCATCAGTAATTTCTGGTACTGGATAATTATTTACATCAATTACATTATCCAAGAATCTTGTTGTCTTTCTGATTGTCTCTTCATATCTTTGCCAATCAAATTCATAGTTACCATCTGCTTGTCTCTTTACAAGATTTGACAAGTTGATAGAACCCAAGTTACAAGATTCGTATGGGTATAGACTTTGTTCACCACAAGGGTTTGTTGCTCTTAGTGGTGCTTGTCTAGCTTTTGCAAATACATTGTATTTGTTAATTTGATCAAAGAAGATCAATCCAGGTTCTGCACTTTTCCATGCAGACAATGCAAT
>CAYTNP010000076.1:0-4851 GCA_964439165.1 uncultured Nitrosopumilaceae archaeon
CTGGAAGAAAAATCATCGTTGATACTTATGGTGGATTTGGAAGACATGGTGGTGGGGCATTTTCAGGAAAAGACCCATCTAAAGTAGATAGATCTGCATGTTACATGTGCAGATATATTGCAAAAAATCTTGTTGCAGCTAAATTTGCTGACAGATGTGAAGTTCAATTAGCATATGCAATAGGGGTAGCAGAACCAGTATCACTATATGTTAACACATTTGGAACAAACAAAATTCCAGAAGAGAAAATTATTGAACTAGTAAGAAAGAATTTTGATATGAAACCATCAGGTATTATTTCTCAATTAGATTTGAAAAGGCCAATTTACAAAAAGACTGCTGCATATGGTCATTTTGGTAGAAATGAACCTGAATTTTCATGGGAAAAGACAGACAAGGCTGAGACATTAAAGCAAGCTGCCGGACTCTAGTAATTTAATAACTGATTTACATTTTAATCCAGATATAGTTCGTAGTTTTTTGTGATCTCCCTTAAAATCACCAATCAAAATATTTAGATCATCAATTCCAAAATCAGATTTAGGATTATTTATTGCAGTATGATAACATGTCTCTAAATTGATCTTTTTAATTTTTGAATTAGTTCCTTTAGAAAATAATTTTACATATTTTTCAAAAGAAATAGAATTTGGACCTACAAGATCAATTGTTTTATTTTTAAATTTAGTATCATAGATAGATTGAGAAATTATTTGTACAACATCACTAATATGAATAGGCTGAATTGAATATTTTCCAGAACCAGGAATCAAAATTTGTTTATTTTTGATTTGTTTTTTCAAATATTTTGTTAACAGATCATTTTTTCCAACTATATATGAAGGTCTGAATATAGTATAGTCTAATCCTGAATTAATGATTAATTTTTCTGCCTTGTATTTTGAAATAAAATATTCTAATGGAGTTTTATCTGAAACGCCCAATCCACTAGTAAAAATAAATTTTTTAATTTTTGATTTTTTAGATAAATTAAGAATATGATTTGTGAATTCAACATTCACAGTTTCATAATTAATTTTAATAGATTGCTTTCCAATACCAACAAGATGAATTATTACGTCTGAATTTTTAATTTTTGGTAGTAAAACATTTGGATCATAGGTTTTTGAAATAATTTTTTGTTCATTTCTAAACTCTTTGAAATTGTTTCTGGATATTGAAATTAGTTGGACATTTTTTTCAGAGAGGTATTTTCTAAGATTTGTGGCAACAAAACCACTTGCTCCAGTGATTACAATTTTTGGAGATCTATTCATAGAATTATCAAATTAATTTGAATTTTAAATCTATTTAGAAATGGCAAACAAGAATTAATACAGTAAAATTAATACCAAAAATGTGAGTGATAGTAAAAATAATCTAAAAACAGGATATACTACTGGAAGTTCTGCTACAGCTGCTGCAAAAGCTGGTTTATTCTCAATTATCAATCAACAAAAAATAGAAAAAATTGATATTTTATTACCAAAGGGGAATTCAATTCAAATTCCTGTTTTTTCTTGTGAATTTGAATTAGATAAAGCAAAATGTTCAGTAATAAAAAATGGAGGAGATGATCCTGATGTTACTCATGGTGCAGAAATTGTTGTTGAAATATCATTTACAGAAAAAACAGATGAAATAGAAATTGATGGAGGAGAAGGAGTAGGTATAGTTACAAAGCCAGGACTAGGTTTGGAAATTAACAAAGCTGCAATAAATCCAGTTCCAAAAAAGATGATAATTGAAAATTTGAGAAAAATTGGTGGTGAAATTTTACAAAAAAAAGGAATTAAGGTATTGATTTCAGTTCCTAAAGGAAAAGAATTGGGAACAAAAACAGATAATCCCAGATTAGGAATTAAAGGAGGAATCTCAATTTTGGGAACTAGTGGAATTGTAATTCCATTTTCTACTGCAGCTTTTGCTGCATCAATTAGACAAAGTTTGGATGTTACAATTGCAATGGGTGGTGACACAGTAGTATTAACTACAGGTGGAAGAAGTGAAGATTTTTCAAAACAAATTATAGATTTACCAGATCATTGTTTTGTTCAAATGGGTGATTTCTCAGGATATACAGTTCAACAATGTGGTAAAAAAAATATCAAAAAGGTATATGTGGTTGGATTTATTGGAAAGTTTGCAAAGATGGCTACAGGGGTAAAACAAACACATGTGAAGGGATCAAAGGTAGACATGGTTTTTCTAGCTGAATTAGCAAAAAAAGCAAATGCTGATGAAACAGTAATTGAGAAAATAAAAAAAGCAAATACAGCTAGACATGTATCTGAAATTATTCAAGAAAATAACATCAAAGGGTTTTTTGAGTTAATATGTAATCAAGTATATGAGCACATGAGAAAACATAGTGAGAATAAAGTTCCAATTGAGGTAATTTTATTTGATTTTGATGGAAAAGTAATGTCTAGAAAATCTGAACAGTAAGGTATTTTATCAAAGTTGAAAGAGTGGGACTGTGGAAAAGACTTCAATTCTTGTTATTACTAAAAATGGAGTAAAAATAGGTGAAAATCTAAAAAGACTATTTCCAGATTGGGATGTATATGCACCTTCAAAATTAATGAATGAATCAGCTGGAATTACATGGTATTCTGAGCCTACTACAGAGAAAATTGTTGAGCTTTTCAAAAATAATAATGCATTAATTTGTGTTTTTTCATTAGGTGCAGTAATTAGATTAATTTCTCCATATTTGAAAGATAAAAAAACTGATCCTGCTGTACTTGTAATTGATGACAAGACAAATTTTGTAATTAGTGTTTTATCTGGACACATAGGAGGAGCCAATGAATTAACAGAAGAGATTGCAGAAAAAATTGGAGCGTTACCTGTAATTACTACTGCAGCAGATGTAAACAAAACAATAGCAGTTGATCTTGTAGGAAGAGAATATGATTGGAAAATAGATGATGACTCTACTGTGACAAAAATTAGTGCATATATGGTAAATGAAGAACCAATAGGTGTTTTTCAAGAAGCAGGTAAAAAAAATTGGTACAAAAAATTACCAAAAAATGTTGTAATTTATAATAATATTGAAGAATTAAAAAAATCAAATTCTAAATCATATCTAATAATTACTGATAAAATTATAGATAATTTGAAAAAAGAATCCGTTATTTATCGTCCTCCAAGTTTGGTTGTTGGTATTGGATTGCATTGGGATACAACAAAAGAAACAATCAAAGAAGGAATTGAAGATTGTATGAAGAAATTTAATCTAAGTCCAAAATCAATTGCAAAGCTAGTTTCAATTAAAAAACCTCAAGATGTTCAAGGATTAATTGATCTTGGTGTAGAGATGAATTTGCCTGTAGAATATGTGAATAGAGAAGATTTAGCTGAAATAACAGCCCCAAACCCTTCAGAAACTGTAAAAAAGTTTGAGGGAACAGCAAGTGTCTCAGAGGCTGCTGCCATTAAAATTTCAAAAGGTAAATTAATAGTGGAAAAACAGAAATTCCCCCCCAATTTGACTATAGCCATAGCGAGGATTATGAATTGAAACGAGGATTATTAATTATTGATAGGGGCAGCAGAGAAAGAGAAGCATCTGAGGAATTAGAGACTATTTGTAAAGGAATTAATGAAAAACGAGCCTATTCTATTACAGATTATTGTTTTTTGGAAGTAGAACCACCACATATTGAAGATGGGATTGCAAAATGCCTAAAAACTGGAATTGAAACATTAACTGTTGTACCTTATTTCTTGTATCCGGGCAAAAAAGTAAAAATTGCTATTGAAGAAGTTGAAAAATTACAAAATGATACAGAAATAAAATTTCTAATAACAAAACCAATGAGCATGCATAAAACTCTAGTAGAAATTGTTGAGAATGGAATTTCTACAACATTAAAAGAAAATCAAATTACACTTGAAAACAAAGATGTAGATGTTATGATAATTGGTCATGGTAGTAAAGATCCTAATGCTCAAACCTCACTTGATTATATTGTAAATGAATTAAATGATTCATACAGAAATGTTAGTCGTTGTTGGCTAGAAATTGAGCAACCAGATATTTTTGAAGGAATAAAAAAATGTGAAAAAGATAATCCAAAAGTTTTGGTGATTGTTTTTTACTTTTTACATGAAGGTGCACATGTTAAAACTGATATTAACAATGATTTGATTCCAGCACTTGAAAAATCTACTATAAAAAAAGCATACATTACAAAACATATTGGAACTGATCAAAAAATAATAGATTTAATTTTAGAAAGAGCAAAAGAGGTAGAAGATGCAAACTAAGAAAGGTCAATCAATTGAAGATGCAAGCATGCAAATGATTGAAGATGAAATTGGAAATCATCAATATAATGAAAAAGAATGGCCAATAGTTAGGAGGATTATTCATTCAACAGCTGATTTTGATTTTGCAGATAAGAATAAACTAATTTTTCATAAAGATGCAATTGAAAGTGGTATGAATGCACTGAAAAATGGATGTAGTATTGTAGTAGATGTTAATGGAGTAATTGGGGGATTTAACAAACAGAATCCTAAAGATTTTGGGAATAACATAGTTTGTAATATTTCAAAGCCTGAAATCATGGAATTGGCAAAAAAAGAAGGTAAAACACGCTCACAGGTATCAATGCGAGAGGCAATTTCAGATATTGATGGGGGGGTTGTAGTTATTGGAAATGCTCCTACGGCATTAATTGAGGTAATCAAAATGGTAAATGAGGGAATAGTAAAGCCTGCATTAATTGTTGGAATTCCAGTTGGTTTTATCTGTGCTGCAGAATCAAAAGAAGAATTATCAAAGTTAGAAGGTGCTCCATTTATCACTAATTTAGGAAGAAAAGGAGGCAGTTCTTC
>CAYTNP010000077.1:0-4786 GCA_964439165.1 uncultured Nitrosopumilaceae archaeon
AATATTCGCATATATCCACACCCAATAGTTTTATTTTTAATTCTTTGTTACATATTGAAGATATTGAGGGTCAAACTAGCACACACAAAAGAATCGTTTTTTGTAAAAATCGAATCAAAAGATCCTGGAACTGTCCGAAATTATGTTTTTGGCAAGTCAAAACTCTTTTTGCAATGAGGACAGACAATTTTTTCAGATTTTGATTCGTATGATGGAGTAATTTTTTCAGACATCAAGATATTACAAATATCCCAAGGAGTAATTGAGATGTCCTTGTAGATAACATATGGATGATCCATTATTTGCATTTTTTCACAAAGTTGATTCAAATTAAGATCTTCTTTAATTACTGCAACATCATCCAATTCCACTTGACTTACAGGAATCTCCAAAAGATTCTCAATATTAGGTTGAAATTTCAAAACATTAGAGATTTCCTTGAGAATTAACCTATCACTGATGTATTGACCCGAATATTCTAACAATAGTTTTCTGGTGTTATGTTCAAACATTGAATCTACTATTACTTTCAAAGAATCATCAGGCTGAAAAGTAATCATCTCTTTTTTTGGTAATGATGAAATGGGGATGTCAGTTTCACATTTTATTCCAATCTCCAACATTTTTCGTGCAGAAATTGGAGAATATCCTTGAAATCTGTTAGGAATTATTGCAAAAGCTCTTCTTGATTCAGTCCACTTTTCCATCAACTCCTTTAGGGGAGTAGTCTTTTCTACAATAGGGATTTCTTTGAACATAATGTCTTTGACTTTGGTGTCATACTGGAAATCACGAGTGGGGGTTTTTCTAACATGGTTTAGTAAATCATAACCTCCAACAATTCCCAATACACTATGCTTATCATCTCTGATTACAATAGAGTCAATCGTAGATTCTAAATGTTGAATACACATCTCAGTTGCAACAAATACCTCGCGCTCTTCATTAAGGTAGACACATGGTGTAGAGGTTAGACTTTCTGCAAATACTTCTTCTAATGTTAATTCACAGATATTACAAGACTTGGGATATATCCATGGCCTCATAGTAATAATATGCAATAATGATATTTCAAGAGATTAACAATTACTATATTTGATAATTAAGAATTGGGCGATTTTATCATATATGATAATTGTTGAGTGTTGCTTTATGTGATAATGTGCATAATACAGTATGTCAGAAAACATCTCCATAGCAGAGAGAGCCCTTGGAGAGTTACTTCCAGAAAGACTAACGTGGGCTCTATGTATCCATATTGACAAAGGAACAGAAGTTTGGGTAATTGCAGGAATGCTGTCCCAGTATTTGGAATCGGCAACGGACTCTATTATTGTAAGAGATGAAAATCACAATCCAATTGGGACAATAGGGGGGAAAGAAATCATGGCAAATCTTCTAAAAAATCCAACTTCAAGTTTGTTCTATGGAACCAAAGTCGAAGAGATAATGGAACAAGATCCTGTAGTTATCACAAGAGAAACAAAATACAAAGATTTGATGGGTTTCTGGAAAGAGAGAAGTAGGGCATACGCAATTATTGTAAATGACTGGGGATTTTATTCTGCAGTTTCTGCACAAAAGATTCTAGAGATTGGCAGAAAATGTATTACAGAACTATCAATTGAAGACATACCTAAAAAGAAAATTGTAACATTCAAGAAAGATGATACTTTTGGAAATGTAATTAATTCAATGTTTGATAACAAGGCAAGAAAGTTGTTTCTTGAGGGGACAAACAAGTATCTCAGTGATAGATTAATCATAGAGACAATTACTGAGAAAATGAAACATCTCAAAGAAACAGACGACTTTCTAAATGAAACAGTAGATGTTGTAGAATTAGAAGAATCAAAGGTCATATCAGAGAACTTGAAAATTAACAAGTTATCAAAGGCAATGTATGACATGGCTCATCCATGTATCATGTACAAAGACTGGCTTGTAACACCATTGGATATTTGCAATATTTTATTATCTCCTGAAATCAAGGAATACAAAGTGAATCTATAGAGACTTGAACCTTTCTTGGGTGTTAAATGAGATTCAAACTAAAAATACAACTTTGATATTCAAACTATCAGATTGTAAATGTCGCATGATATTGCAACTTAGTTTGAAAAATGAGTTTTAAGATGAAGCAATTTAGCTAAACACTTCACATAATTTCAAACAGAAAACATAATTGAAATAAGTGTTTGCTGAATCAGTATCAGGGATTATTTCCACGAAGAGTAATCACTGAGCGTAAAATTAAACCAGAGATGCCAAGATTAGAAGCAAGGAATTCTTTTGCCCTCATTAAAACATCATTTCCACGATAGCCTTCATCATAAATCATCTCCACACTTCCTTTATCAGTTTGAACAAAAGAGGTTATCAGAGAAAAATCACCTAATTTTTCATCAGTTTGTTCTTTGTATAGTCGTAATTCAACTTTAGAAATCTTAAACTCATCTTGGATAAAATTTCCTGAAGAAAATAAAACCTCCACGCCATCAGGTGTTTTATTCACTCTAGTTTTATCATGTAAATCGACAATTTCCATATGACACTATTTTGAGACTTTCCTAATTAAGTAATATTTTATTGCAAATTTCTAAAAACACATCGACAATCTTGCGCAAGTATTATGTATAGTAGAAATTTATTTTTTTAAAGTGGATCCACACAAATTTCATGGTAAAGATATTCCTCACATAGAATTAAACGAAAAAATGATGATAGAGGATTTAGTTAATGTTTTTGCAAGTACAGGGTTCAATGGTAGGCAGTTAGGTGATGCTGCAAAACTGTATGCCAAAATGATTAAAGAAAATGCAACAATCTGTCTTACAGTATCAGGTGCACTAACACCAGTAGGGTTTGGAGGAATTATCAAGACATTGATTCAGAGAGGATTCGTCGATTGGATAATCACAACAGGAGCAAATGTGTATCATGAAGATCATTTTGCATGGGGATTACCAGTCAAACAAGGAAGTTTCAATGTTGATGATATGAAATTATATGAAAATGAAATTGTTAGAATTAGAGATGTATACATTAAATTTTATGAAACACTAGAAGCTCAAGATCAAGTAATTCAAAAAATGTTTGGAGAAGATTTTCCAGAAAAATCATTTACAACTGCAGAATTTTGTAATTTAATGGGAAAGATGAGTAAAGAAAATTCAAAACACCCTGAAAAAAGTTTCATAACTACTGCATACGAATACGATGTTCCAGTATACATTTCTACAATAAAGGATTCATCCTTGGCTCTAAACTTGGCAGTTCATAGATTACGAGATAAAAAATACAACTTAGATTTTGTTCGAGAGATAATAGAGCAAGCAGCAATTCTTTATGATTCAAAAAAATCAGGAATACTGGAATTAGGTGGAGGGGTCCCAAAGAACACAGCACAACAAACAGGACCATTGTTAGATCAAATTCTTAGAAGAAATGATGGAGGACAAGACTACATCATCCAAATTACTGATGCTAGACCAGATACAGGAGGACTATCAGGAGCTACATTACAAGAAGGAAAGAGTTGGGGTAAAGTACAAAATGCTCATGAAGGGGTAGTTACAGTTTATGCAGATGCAACAATTGCATTTCCAATACTTGCACTGTATGTTCTAAGTAATCAAAAAACTCGAAAACCAAAAAGATTGTACAAAAAATTAGGAAAACTTTACGATAAACTAAGTGATGATTATTTTAAAAATCCAGGAAATAAGGCTAAAAAATCAAAAAAGAAAAACTAAAACTTGTCAAATCGAGCACGTTCAAGGTCTCTATCATCTTTAGATTCTTTTTTGTATTCTTTGTAGTGTTCTTTGCATAAAACAGATTTTTTTCCTGCAGAAGTTACTCGAAGACCAGCATTTTCGACTTTGGATGTATTTAGTGAACGAGCACCATCTTGCTCACATCCTTCAACATTACATTTTGCACCTTTTGATACAACACCCATACTTAGGATTAATCAAGATGTTATTTATATTTGAAAATATTCGATCATCTAAAATAATATTAGTTTAGGAATATTCATCGTTTATAAGAGGAATATTTTTCTCCCAACATATGGGTGGAGCAAAGAAACCAACAACTGCAAACAAGGACAAGACTCCTAAAGATTCCAAAAAAAGTAAGAAGGACAAAGGAGAAGGAGGTCCAAGAAAAGCAGAGATCACAGTCATGGTAAATGAAAAACAAGCTATGAAAATTTTAGAAAGCTCCAAAGTTGTTACTGTTCAAGACATGGCAAGACAAACTGGTGTCAAAATTTCTGCAGCAAATAAATTCCTTGTAGAATCAACAAAAAAAGGAACTGTCAAAAGAGTTGGCGGATATTCAGGACATCACTTGTATCAATTAGCTTCTTCATAAATAGACAAAACATCTCCAGATTTTACATCATTTAATGCATCAATGTTTTCACCTAATTTTCCAATGGGAGTCATTGCTTTTCCAAATACAGCATCATTTGTAAAAAAACAGATGCTACCAGATGATGACAAAAATGCAACATCGCCTTTTTTGAATTCTGTTCTAGCTCTTTCAGTTCCAGAATCAACACTTGTTTCAAAATAGACAATACTTTTTCCAAGCAAATGGGCATGTCCTTCCAATGGAAGTGATCTCATAATTGTTCCAACAGTTCTAGGAGAAAGATGTCGTTTAAGATCACAAGTGATTTTTGTTTTTCCACGAATTTCCAAAATCAAGGATTTTCGAGAGACTGAAGATGTGTTCAATTCGTACTTTAAAATGATTAGATTATATAACGTTTTAA
>CAYTNP010000078.1:0-2635 GCA_964439165.1 uncultured Nitrosopumilaceae archaeon
TTTGGAATTTATTTTTTAGAATGATGACTGTTGCATTTGTAGTAGGTGCAGTAGTATCTGGTACAATTATTTGGCAAGTTTGGAGATTTAGAGAATCTCATCCTAAAGCAAAACCAACTCCATATGAGGGCACGGACTGGTAAAATTGAGTGGACACTCTAATTGGCCTGAATGGATTTACGTTGGTGTAGTAATTGCATTGATGTGTTGGGTTGGAGCAGAAGCATGGGAAGCAGAAAGACTAGTAGAACATGTTCCTGCAGATGCAGAAGTTATCAAAGTAGTTGGACAACAATGGTTCTGGACTTTTGAGCATGAAGATGGTACAAAAGAAATTGGCGAACTGCATGTTGAAGCAGGTAAAGCTTACAAATTTGAAATTCATGCTACAGATGTAATTCATTCATTTAACATTCACGATTATGTAGTATTGATGGATGCAGTTCCAGGTAAAGTGAACACCGTATGGTTTGCACCAGATAAAGTAGGAGAACATGATATTCAATGCAGAGAGTACTGTGGATTAATTCACTACAACATGAGAGGAACTTTAATTGTGGAGGAACCACACTCTTGACAACGCTTTTATCACAAATTATAATCGAGGAGATTAACTTATGACTTTAGAATTAGCAAAACCAAGACCAATTTGGCAAATAATGTTCTCAACACATCACACTGATGTGGGATTACTTTACTTGATAATGTCACTAGGATTCTTGTTCTTAGGTGGTGCACTTGCTTTAATCATTAGAGCAGAATTGTTCTTACCTGGTGCACAAATCATTGGTGATGCAATGACCTTTAACAGAATTTTCACAGTTCACGGAACAACACTGATTTTCTTATTCATCTTACCATTTGCATCATCTGTTGGTAACTACTTTGTTCCAATTATGGTTAGATACAAAGACATGGCATATCCAAAATTAAATGCAATTGCATTTTGGATGATTCCTCCAGGAGGTGCACTAATTTGGTTAGGCTTTGCTGACTTTACATGGTATGCAACTCCTCCATATTCTATCATCAGTGCTCCAGGTCCAGCAGCAGACATGTGGATTTTTGGACTAAAGATTTTAGGAATTTCATCAGTACTTGGTGCAATCAATTTCATTGTTACAATTCTCAAATGTAAACACCCTGACATGTCAATTGGACAAGTTCCATTATTGGCTTGGTCATTTTTAGCATCATCATTAATTATTCTAGTTGCAATTCCAACCTTTGCAGCAGCACTGTTAATGCTACTAACTGACAGACTCGGTGTTAGTGGATTTTTCAACCCAGCAATGGGTGGAGATCCAATCGCATATGCCCATCTCTTCTGGTTTACTTTCCATCCTGAAGTGTATGTATTGGTAATTCCAGCAATTGGTATGATGTATGAAATTATTCCAAGATTCTCAAGAAAACCAATTCACAGTTACAACTCTGGTATCTTTGCATTTGTATTATTATCCATAGTCGGTTTCTCATCATGGGCACACCACATGTATGCAACCGGAATGTCATTTACAGAAAAAACAGTTTTCATGGTAGGAACTCTTGCAGCAGTTCCAGCATCAGCACTTCACGTGTTCAACTTTGTTGCAACAATGTGGAATGCTAGAATCAAATTCTCAACCCCAATGATGTGGGCAGTTGGTGGAATTGCATTATTCTTCTCTGCAGGTGCAGGCGGTGTTGCAAATGCAGCCATGCCATTAGACTTTACAACTCACGATACATACTGGGTAGTTGGTCACTTCCACCTATTTGTGATGGGAACTATTGCATTTGGTTCCTTTGGATTCCTCTACTACATGTATCCATATGTAACTGGAAGAATGTACAATGAAGCATTAGGCAAAGTCCACTTTGCAATGTCATTCTTTGGAACCATTCTAGTATTCTTTACACAACACGTACTTGGTTTGTATGGTATGCCAAGAAGAATTTTCGATTATCCACCTATTCCAGAATGGATTGCTATGAACCAAATTGCATCAGTTGGTGCAATGATTATTGGTATCAGTATGGTAATCTTCCTTGCAAATATCATTCACAGTGCAGGAAAAGGAAAACTTGCAGATACAGACGACCCATTTGGTGTGGGCGGAAAGTATTACTATCCATTTGAGGCAAAGAATCCATCCCATTAGGAGATATATGAAATGAGTCACGATAATTCCCAAGTTTACAGAACAACATCAGCAAGAACTGGTAAGATGATGGCAATCATGTTAGGAATTTGTATTGTTGGTGGAGTAATCTTCTTTTCAATGTGGGATTACTGGATTTCAGCCCCACCTCCAGTTGTAGAAATGATGGGAGGAGATACACCTTCTGCAGGTCCAGCAGCACATACTGGTGCTACTATTACATCGGATCTTTCATTTGTTGAAGCATCAGACTTTAGGACTTTAGGATTTAATGCAGTCCCTGGAGAATCTGGAGCCAATCCATCAATTAACATGGAAGTTGGAGACAAAGTAATCTTTAACGTAGTTAATGACGGAGTATCATTCCACTCCTTTGGTGTTACAGCTGATGAAGAAGGATTTGCAGGAATTATTCCAGGATCTGACATTGCATCTGCATCAAACCCATTAAAGGCAGGTGAAAGTGGAACTTCAGAATTTATTGCAGGTGA
>CAYTNP010000078.1:2735-4765 GCA_964439165.1 uncultured Nitrosopumilaceae archaeon
CATCAAACCCATTAAAGGCAGGTGAAAGTGGAACTTCAGAATTTATTGCAGGTGAAGAAGGCATATTTTACTATATTTGTACAGTTCCAGGTCACAGAGATCAAGGAATGGTTGGAACAATCATTGTTGGTGATGCTGCTGCTCCTCAAGCAGCACCTGAACCAGAACCAGTTGCAGCACCTGAACCAGAACCAGTTGCAGCACCTGAACCAGAACCAGTTGCAGCACCTGAACCAGTTGCATTTGATGGTGTAATTTCACTTCCAGCAGGATCTGGTGCACCTGGATGTGAGGCAACAAATGAATGTTATATTCCATATCATGTAACAGTTTCAGCAGGTGAAGAAATTACTTGGTCAAATGATGACACTGCTGCACATACTGTAACAAGTGGTTTACCTGGAGCTCCTGATGGACTCTTTGATAGTAGCTTGTTTATGGCAGGAGGAACATACTCTGTAACTCTTGATGAATCTGGAGACTATGATTACTTTTGCATGGTACATCCATGGATGATTGGTAAAATCACTGTAAATTAGAATCGAAAAATTTTGGCCATTCAATATCTTGCATTAACAACAATGATTATTTTGTATTCTCTGATGTTTATTGGAGGATATATCTCAGCTGCAGGACTTGGATTAACATGTCCTGAATGGCCATTATGTCCTGATGGTATCATGCCTTCAGAAGAATATCTTATAGAATGGATTCATAGACTTGTTGCTGCAACTACTGGTACTTTAGTACTTGCAACAATGATTGCAAGTTTCCTTAACAAGAATGCTGATTTGAAAATAAAGATTACAAGTTCACTTGCATCAGTCTTTGTTGTAACACAAATTGTACTTGGTGCTTTAGTAATTGATTTGAAATTACATGCAGTTCTAGTTGCAATTCACTTAGGAATTGGAATATTGTTATTCTCTATGGTATTACTAACTACTCTATTTGCATTTAGAATCTCAAAAATGCAAAGTCCTAAACTTTAGATTTTTTTAGTGCTTTAGGCACATAGATGTACATAACTACTCCAGTCAATGTTAATGCTCCCACAATAATTGCTGCAAAAAATATCATTCCAAATGGACTTTGGGTTCCCATGTTAAATGTATAAGTTTGAACTTCTTTATTTTCTCCAACATCATACAAATCAATGAAAACTATATGATTACCTGACGATCTCCAAACATAATCAAAATCCCAATGCGATCCTTTGATGTCTGTTGGAGCAAATGCATCTACTTGTTTGTCATGAAAGTAAATTCTTATTCCCATTTTAAATTTGTCAACTTCCGTATAGTCAAACCCTTCAGTCACTCTAATTCTAAATTGGGATGGTTCTCCAACTTGAGGAAATTCTGGAGCTGTAGCCACTTGTACCCTGAATCCTGCCTCAAATTTTTCAGCAGAATTAAACATAGAATGACCATAAACATCTGAAAAACCTAGAGATAAGAGCATCAAAATAGAAAATACCACAATTGATCGCTTTTGAACCATTTTAGATAATCTAGAAATCAGATGAATATATTGTAAATCAATTGGCTTGGGAAAATCTTCAAAACCTTTAAATCCTAATCGTCAAGAATTGATTTATTGACCCTCGTTACAAAATCAATCGATATTAAGACACCTGTAGAGAATGTCTTTACTTACTTTGCAAGACCAGAACATGTTTCTGATCAAATCAAAAACGACATGGTAGGTATGACTGTAATTCCTATGGATATCAAAGAAGGAATGGGCGTAGGTACCACCTTTAGAATTATCGGTGACTTTAGCGGCAAACGTCTAGAGTGGGATTGTGAGACAATTGAATTTGTTAGAAATGAGAAAATCACTGCAAATCAAATTGAAGGTCCATTCAAGAGATGGCAAATCACAAATGAATTCAAATCATTAGGTGATAACCTCACAAGAGTAACCATGTCAGTAGATTATGAAATGCCATTTGGTCCATTAGGAGCAATTATGGATAAAGCAAAATTTGCAAAATCTGCTGAAAAAGGAATGGAAACTGCACTTTA
>CAYTNP010000079.1:0-4668 GCA_964439165.1 uncultured Nitrosopumilaceae archaeon
AAATTCAGATACTCTTCTAATTCTTTATCTGAAATACTGCATGTAGAATAAAATGAATCGCCTACTCTGAATTCTGAGAATTTTTTCAATTTTATCTTGATTCATCAACACAGAAAGTAACTTCTGCTGATGAAGTAGCACTATCTGAAACAAGGAAATTAATTGCATCTGCAATTCTTTCGTTATTTGGTTCTCCACCTGTAACTGTTCCTGGAAAAACTGAAAACAATCTAATTTTTGATTTTAGTACATCACTTAGTTCTTGGTTTACTGTAGTTGTAAATGGTCTTAGGGCTCCTCTGAAAACTTCTACTTGGGCTCTTTGAGTTCCTGTGGCTTTTCTTCCTACAGGTAAATCTGGACCAATAATCATGATTGCACCCTTTGCATCTTTGTATAGGCGTGGATCTTTACTTCCACCTGGGACAAATTGCTCTAGAGCTCTTTGTGCTACCGTAGCTGGAGTTGAGATGAATTTTGCAGTAAGTTCTTCCCATCCTGCTCTTGATAATTCTGTTAGTTTTTCAAGTGCTGGTAATTTTCCTGTAACGTGAATTACAGCTAGAATTTCTCCGATGTTTGTTTTAGCTGTATTTAACCACCTTTCAACTTCTTGAGGATTTGTAATATCTACTACATGTGAATGGAATTTGCCACTAATGTATTCTTGAAGTTCAGTTGGGGTTGATTGTGAGATAAAGCATGCAACTTTGCCTCCGTTTTTCTCAACATGTCCTGCCAAAAATTCTACTCTTTCAGCATCTACTTTGTCAGTAGCATCAACTGTAAAGACAACTGCTTTTCCTGCAAAGTCTGGTTGATGAACTCCTGGTGTTGTAGTTCCAATATGTGGTCTTACTGGGTAAAATACTCTATCTCCTGGAATTACTTTACCGTTTAGAATTTCTGCAATTTTATCATCACACAAATTAAGAACTGATTCTGCAACTTGCTCTTGTTTAAGAAACTCTTGATCTGCAATCATGTGTGAAGTATTGTTTTGAATTTTTCCTGCAAGTTTTTGAATTTGTTCTAGTAATCTTGTAAATGTCTCAGTTAGTTTAGCAACATCTTTTCCATTTGCAAGTTTTTGTGCAGTTTTTGCAATTCCTTCTTTATCTATTCCATCTGCTAAGATACATTCTAACAAATCATCTTTTGCTTCTTCAACTTCAACTGGAGTTAAATCTTCAAATCCGCTTACTCTCATAAATTCAGAAGCTGCTTTTGGATATACTGTTTTGTAAATTCTATCTGAATGAACTGGTCCTGGATTTGTAGCAATTGAAATAATTTTTTTATCTGTTAATTCCCATGACATTGCTTCGGCAAGTCTATTTTTTGCGCCTTGAGAGGCTGTATATGGACTTCTGAATCTATATGGTCTTTGTTCTAGTGGTCTTTCTTCAGTGAAAAATGTAGAAATTGTAATAATTTTTCCACCTTCTTTCATTACTTTAAGGGCTTGAACTGATCCCCAGAAAGTACCAGTCAAATGAATTCCAATTGTACTTTTGAATTCATCTAGTGGTGCATTTGCAAAACATGTAACAGGACCTGAGACTCCTGCATTGTTAATGACATAATCTACATTGACATTTTCATTTTTTAATACTTCAAACATTTCAGTCATTGCTGTTTCATCAGCAACATCTACTCCTGCAAAAATTCTAACTGAAGCTCCGCTGTTATTCTTTGAAATAATTTCTTGTAATTCTGCAGATGCTTCTTCTAATGGTTCTTTTCTTCTTCCAAGGATGATTACGCCGGCACCATTTTCAACAAATTTTGTTGCAATGGCTTTTCCGATACCTGTTCCACTACCTGTGATTAGTGCAATTTTTCCTTGAAACTTTGACATAACCAACCTGTCCAATCTTTTGTAATATTTAATTCGATTGATCTCTTGGAAGGGATTTTCTTGATATCTTTATTTGTGGGTATGATTCATGATTTTTAATGCATGATTCTGAGCCAGATACATTTGTCTACAAAACTTGGCCTGAAAAATTTAGTGATATGTTAAAAGAAATTGGAATTGATTCTGAATCCCAAGAAATTGGAACTAATGATATTGAAAAAGGCGATTTTTACAGTAGATATTTTGCTCAAACACCAAGAATGGTTACAAATAGAGGATGTATTGATGTTAAAAATTCAAACATTGACACAATACAAATTATTCAAAAGGGATAATCATGCAAGATCCAAATCCTATGCCTTGGGGCGCACTAGATAGATTTCAAGCACATTTTATTGTAAAAAGAGATTCTGGACGAGATGTTGGAAATTTTGTTGCAAAAACTCAATTAAAAACAAAAGGACATTTTGGCTCAAAAACTGTTACCAAAGTATCCTGGGATGGTCCTGGTAGTTTGGCTACTGCATTAAATTCTGATTCTGAACTAAATGAAATGATTGCAAAACAATCAATCAAAGATGCAACAATCTATGTTGAACCAACTGATGATGTTGTGAGAATTAGAAGTAAATGGGATAATCACCTTGCTTTTGGTATTTCAAAAGAACTTTTTGAAATTTATGATAAAATAGCAGGTCACATTAAATCAGTTTAAGCTTTCCACCAGTCTAAAGCAAGAAAATCAACATTATCTTTTCCTTTGGGAATTGCTAAAATGAATTGTTTTCTTACTGTCGTTGCAAGTCTTCCTGCAAGAACAATTCCTGTTGCAGTAATTGGTTCATTTCTGTTATAGACTTGAATCAAAAATGGAGCGTGATCAATTCCTGGTCCTTTTTCATATACTGCAAAATCACAACCAAATTTTATTCCAGGATTAATTATGTATCCTTTGTCTCTGAAATTCTTGTAAACTAGATATTTTTTGTCAAACTCATGTACCTCTTTTTTACAAATTTCTACCATCTGTGGAATTGTAATTTTTTGTTTTGATTTTGTAATTGTAATTTTTTTGTTTTCTAAAAGGTATAATCCTTCAATTAAATCTAAAATTAATGGAACATCAATTTCTTCAATTTTTGGTTTTGGTATTCCAATTGGCTTTCCATAATAGCCTTGACTGAAAAGTTTCTTTGAATCCTCTATACTCCAAACTATAATTCTGTTTTCTACTAGCTCACTTTTCATGATAATTTATGATATCAAACGTATATGAATTCTCTAGTTTGAAATTAAAAATAATGTAAAAATAAGATGTTTGATTATAGGCTCAATGCTAGTAAGATGAATGAATCAGATACTCTTTGACATTTGTCTGCCATCTCTTCGATTCCTTCAATTACGTCTTTCATTAACATCAGTTCTTTTGTGTTTGAAACTTCAGTTAGCAGTTTGAGTGTTGCTTCTCTGTATTTCATATCGATTTCTCTTTCGATAGTTTGTGTTTCTTGAGCTAATTCAATTGCACTTGCAGTGTTTGTGTTAAGACTTCGAATAATCTCATTTAGTTTGTAGACTTGGTCTACTACTAATTCAATTAATTTTGTGAGGTCTTGGTCAAGTTTTGCACTTTTTAGAGTTGTTGGTTTTACATTTGATAGTTTGAATGAAATTCCTGTGATGTAACCTGCAATCTCATCCATTGTATATGCAGTGTTTAGAAGATTTTCTCTGTTCATGATTAGTCCTCCGACATCTGCAACTTCTCTTGTAATTTTTCTTCTAAGGTTCTCAACTTCTTCTTCAATTGTTGAAATTGATTCTAGTGCACCTTTGATTCCTTTCTTGTCTTTTTTCATCATGAGATCTGGTAGTGTTGCCAATTCTCTTGATGCATTTAGGATTCTGTTAATTTCGTCTTGTAAAACTGCTATAGCCTTTCTTTTTGCTTGAACTTCAAGCTCTCCGCTATACATAACAAAAAGTAAACTATTCACAGGTAATTTAAATCCTCTATGAATTTCGCTAATTTTTGAGCATGATCAAATCAAGCTTTTATCGTGTGCAACCTTTTTTTGTCCTTTGTATAGTGTGATAACTTCCTCGTTTGTTGATGCATCTTCAACTGCTTTTTCAACTCTAATTTTGCCTGTAAATTTAGGAAATCTTAATGCAAGTCCTGCATCTTTTCTAATTTTGTCTCTTGCTGCTTTGTGAATTGGACTAAGTGTAATCTCTGATGCTACTACTTCTATAACTAATTCTGGTTCAAACCATACATCTGCTTCCATCTCACTGTTAATTCTTGGATTCTTTTTGATTGTAACTTTTGGATTAAGAATTTGGTATAATTGATCTAAAGATTCATCTGAAAAACCTGTTCCAACTTTACAAATACTTGTGAATACATCTTCATCTTCATCATATGTTGCAAGAAGTAATGTCCCATAGTTTCCTGTTCTTCTCCCCTTTCCAAAGTATCCTCCAATAACTACCAAGTCTAAACTATCTCCTAACTCATTTTGATATTCTCTTTTTAGTTTTAACCAGTGACTTCCCCTGGAACCTGCTTGATATGGTTTATCTAACATCTTTAACATCAGACCTTCGCTTCCTGCATTGATTCCATTTTCCATAAAGTCTTCAACTTCGTTTTTATTTTTCACTATTGTCATTGGAATGTATTTTGCAAATTCATCTTCTTTGATTATTTTTTCTAGTCTTTCTCTTCTATCTTTGTAATCTATTTCTAAACAACTCTTTCCATTACAATACAAAATATCAAAAAAGTTTACAGTAATTGGATA
>CAYTNP010000080.1:0-4635 GCA_964439165.1 uncultured Nitrosopumilaceae archaeon
ATCATGGGATTAGACAATGATGAACAACCTGAAGACTCTTGGGAAACAATTCGATTAATCAATGAACTAGAACAAGAACAACCAGAATCAATGTTTACTGCAACTGCTTTGACATTTGTTCCAATTGGCTTACTTGAAAAATCTGACTTCTTTAACATTGGACAAGAAATGACTCCTGCTCAACTTGGTGTGTTATACAAGACATGGCAACACAATTTCAAATATGGTATTCAAAAATTCATGACAAAGACTGGTTCTAGAGGTCCTAGAAGATACTTTTTCAATGCTATTGCACGTTCACTTGGAGGTGTACCATTAGGTGCAATGGAAAAATATGCCCGTAGAAAGAGTCCTGAACACGAACGAGTTCTTGAGAAGATTAAAGCTCAATACTGGTAGTCATACAAATACATAAATTCACTATTTCATTTTGATTACACATGGCAACACACGGTTCACTTACCAAAGCAGGTAAAGTACGAGGACAGACACCTAAAGTAGAAGGTAGAAAAATCGTAGGCACTAGTTCTAGTGTTGCAAACAAGAGTAATTTCAAAAAACGATTTGCTCTAGGCAGATATCCTGGCCAAAATAAACCAGGACAAAGAAGAAAACGTCGATAGTCATTTTACTAAAATTTCACAATATTACGATCATTTTTTAAAACAATACTCTTATAAAGTACTGGTACCGTACCTTACGGTATGGTAGAAGATTTAAGATTAGATAGTTTAGAGGGCGTAGGTCCTGTAACTACAAGAAAATTATCCGATGCAGGTGTCCACAACGTCATGGATCTCATCGTCAGAGGTCCTGTAGATATTGCAGAAATAACTGGAATGGAAAAGGATACTGCTGAAAAAATTGTCAATAAAGCCCGCCAACATTTAGTTGAAGGTGGATTAATTGCTAAAGACTTTGTCAGTGCAAGTGAAATTTACAAACACAGACAAAGTATTGGTAAAATTACTACTGGTACAAACTGTCTTGACACACTATTTGATGGTGGAATTGAAACACAAGCTTTGACAGAAGTTTATGGTGAATTTGGTTGTGGTAAAACACAATTTGCACATACAATGTCTGTTATGGTTCAAAAATCAAAAGAAGAAGGTGGTCTTGAAGGAAGCGTTTTGTATATTGATACTGAAAATACTTTCAGACCTGAGAGAATTATATCAATTGCACAAGCTCATGAAATGGATCCAGAAAAAGTTCTTGATAATATTGTTGTTGCACGTGCATACAACAGTGCACACCAAGTACTGATTCTAGAAGAAGCTGGATCAATAATTGAGGAAAACAATATCAAACTAATTGTTGCAGACTCTGCAGTTGGATTGTTCCGTGCTGAATATCTTGGACGTGGAACATTATCTGTCAGACAACAAAAACTAAATCACTTTGTTCATCTGCTTTCAAGAATTGCAGAAACATACAACTGTGCTGCAATTGCAACCAACCAAGTTATGGCATCCCCTGATGTCTTCTTTGGTGACCCAACTAGACCTATTGGTGGAAATGTAGTTGCACATACTAGTACCTACAGAATATACTTTAAGAAATCAGGCAAGAAAAGAATTGCAAGAATGGTTGATAGTCCTCACCATCCTGAAGAAGAAGTAATCTTTGCACTCGGTGAAGCAGGAGTTATTGATCCTGAAGAGGCTGAGAAAAAGACCAAAAAAACTACTAAGAAAGCAGCAGCCAAAAAGACTACTAAAAAAGAAAAAGAGGCTGCATTAGAGGAACCTGCAGTAGAAACTGTAGAAACACCTGATGTAGAGATAACAGCAGATGAACCTACAGTAGAAACTGTGGAAACACCTGATGTAAAAGACACAGTAGATGCAACAGAACCTGTTGTAGATGCTACAATTGAATCAGATGATTCAGAACCTGTAGAAGAGTAACCACTCTTTTTTCTCTTTATCTCTTTTTTTGAGATTTTTTTATTTTTTTGCTAAATATTGATTAAATTATAATATCATTTGAGATCATCCAAATATCATGACTGATCTTTATCGTCTATTACCTGAAGAGATGGAAAAATTAGTAATTGATATGGGCTATCCTCGATATAGGGCAGACCAAATTTTATTGCCATTATACTATCAGTTCCCAAAAAGTTTTGATGATATTCCTCAACTTCCAAAAAAACTGCGAGAAGACTTTATTGATGCAGGTTATACAATTGGTTCTGCAAAAGAAACCCATAGAATAACAAGTGATGATGGTGATACAACAAAACTGCTTTTGGAATTACGTGATACTTCAGTTGAAACCGTTCTAATGCAATACTCTCCATCAAAAATTGGAGGCCATCCAAGATCAACTATTTGTGTTTCAACTCAAATCGGATGTGCTATGGGATGTGTATTTTGTGCAACAGGACAAATGGGATTTGAATCAAATCTTGCAGCCGAAGACATTGTATCTCAAGTAATTCATTTTGCAGAAATTTTACACAAACGAGGAGAGCATGTCACAAATTTAGTTTTTATGGGAATGGGAGAACCAATGGCAAATTACGATGAGATGATTAGAGCCATAAAAATTCTAACTCATGATAGAGGATTTGGATTAGGGCAACGACACATTACAATATCTACAATTGGAATTACTTCTGGAATTGATAAACTAGCAGAAGAAAATCTACAGATAGGACTTGCAATTTCTTTGCATGCTCCAAATAATGAATTAAGAAAAGAACTAGTTCCTACTGCTGGTTCTAATTCAGTTGAAGAAATAATTGATGCAGGTAGAAGATATTATCAAAAAACTGGACGTCGTGTAACTTTTGAATATGCACTAATGGCAGGAATTAATGACTCTCCTCAAATTGCAACTCAACTTGCAAAACTTTTGGATGGAAATGGCTCTCATGTTAATCTGATTCCAATAAACCCCACTGCTGGGGATTTTAAGCGTCCTTCAGAAGAAAGTGTATCAGAATTTGAGCGAATTTTATCTGATGCTGGTGTAAACTGTACTGTTCGTGTGGAAAAAGGCACTGAGATCTCTGCTGCATGTGGCCAACTCCGAACTGATGTTACATCTCCTTCAAAATAGTTCTAAGTCTTAAAATAGGGCTTTCAGAGGTTTTACATTCATGGCAACTAAGAAGTCCTCAGGTCGTTCACATGGATTTAAACACAAATCACGATCTGTAATGAAGAAAAAGGCCCCTAGAGGAGTCACATTTCTGTTACGTGAATACCAAGAAGGTCAGCAAGCCTTAGTTATCATTGATCCAAGACAGCACAAAGGATTACCACACAGACGATACCACGGTAAAGTAGGTGTTGTAACAAATGTTGGTAGACGTGCAATTACATTAAGTGTGAAATTGGGAGACAAACCAAAAACCTTAATCACTAGACTGGATCACATTAAACCATTCGGTGTATAATATGGAAGAAGTACAAAAGAAACAAGCAATTTCTCTATCTGAAGTAAAAGAAATTTTGGGCAAAGTTGATGTTGAAGAAATGGATCAAATTCAACGTTGGACATTTGATTATGTTTCAAAGTTTGTTACAACAGAACCTAAAGATGCTAAAGAAATGAAAAAACTTCTCATCAAAGAATGTGAATTAACAGAAGATGAAGCTGTTGAAATTGTAAACATTAGACCAACAAGTTTAGCTGAACTACGTTCATTTACTTTTGGTTGGAAAAAATTAATTCTTGCTGAAACTCTAGAAAAAATGCTCAAGATAATCAAGGAGCATTCGTAAACTTTTACCGGAGCATAACTTATTTTGCATCGGGCACAATCCCCACCTAGAAAATATGAGGAACATGCATATGTTTTAGATTTTGATTCTAGAGGAAAATCCTCAACTGTTCGTGGTAGAGATGGAATTATTATTACTGCAATTGGTGAGGATCGTTTAACAATATTAGAAATTTTAGGAGTTCCAAATTCTTCATTTGAAATAGGTGAGAAAATCTACATTGGAAAAGAAGGACGAACTAAAGTTTTATCCGTATTAGGTAAGATGGATTACAATAAAATTTCATCATCTGCTCAAAGTGAACTTGAAACAGTTGTAGAAAACATTGTTACAGTAAATGAATCAAGATTTATTGAATATCTAAACAAAGCACAACCCCTTACTCCGAGAATTCATGCTCTTGAATTAATTCCTGGAATTGGAAAGACCTACATGAAAACAATGCTTGAAGAGCGTGATCAAAAACCATTTGAAAGTTATGATGATTTACAAGAACGAGTTGGACTAAAAGAACCAGTTAAACACATTGCAGAACGAATTATGGATGAAATTACTGGTCAAAGTAGAATGAATCTCTTTGTTAAAAGATGATAAAACGTAAACTGCTTGGACAACACTTTCTAAACTCAAATTCGATTGCAAAATCCATTGTTTCTGAGGCTAAAATTACAAAAAATGATGTTGTTTTTGAACTAGGTACTGGATTGGGCGTCTTGACTCCATTGCTATGTGAAAACGCCAGTAAGGTAATCTCAGTTGATGCAGATGAAAAACTAACAAAAAATGCAAAATCAAAATTCTCAGAAATCAATAACTTGGTCTTAAAGTCTGGTGATGGTTTTAAGAAAAAAGACTCCTTTAGCATTTTTGTATCCAATCTACCCTACTCTAGGAG
>CAYTNP010000081.1:0-4612 GCA_964439165.1 uncultured Nitrosopumilaceae archaeon
TCATACTTTCATTTGATTACAATGAGTAAACGTGTAACAATTATGATTGATGAGGATCTTGATAAAAAATTAAGACTTCGTCAAGCAAAACTCATCTCACAAGAACAAACATCATACAGTTATTCTCGTGTACTAAATGAAGTAATTCGTAAAGCACTCAAATAACTAGTTGATTTTTTTATTAATTTTTTAAAACATCTAAATCATTTTATACATAAAAAATTAGTGAATTTCATGTTTACTGGAATTGTTGAAGGAACTGGTAAAGTTGAAAAAATTTCTAGAAAAACTAAGAATCGAAGCGCTATTGAAATGAAAGTTAATTTGGGTAAACATGCAAAGGGACTAAAAATTGGACAAAGTGTTGCTCTAAATGGAGTTTGTTTAACTGCCACTAAATTATCAAAATCTAGTTGTATTTTTGAAATGATTGATGAAACTACTAAAAAAACAGATCTTGGAAATCTAAAAGTTGGTGGAATTGTAAATATTGAAAGAAGTCTAAAAGCAGGAGACAGACTAGAGGGTCATTTTGTTTTAGGACATGTAGATGGTGTAGGAATTATCAAAAAAATTCTCAAAAAACCAAAGGAAGTACAAGTTTGGTTTGAGGTTCCAAAGAAATTATCAAAATATGTTGTAAAAAAAGGCTCTATTGCAATGGATGGAATCAGTTTGACTGTAGTTGATATTAAAAAAAATCTTGCATCAGTATCATTAATTCCACATACCATTGAAATTACTAGTTTTTATACAAAGAAAGTCGGTGATAAAATCAATATTGAAACTGATATTCTTGGAAAATACATTCTAAAATAGTAAATACATTCTACCACTTTATTGGTAATTACCATTTTTTTAGTAAACTTTATAATCAGTTTACGAAGATTTTTTTTAATGTCACTTGAATCTGCACTTGAATCTCTTAAACGAGGAGAATTTGTTTTGTTGTTTGATTCAGCAGGACGAGAAAATGAAATTGACATGGTAGTTGCAGCTGAATTTGTAACACCTGAACATGTTGCAAGAATGCGTCAACATGCTGGTGGATTATTGTGTATTGCATTAGATAATGATTTTGCAAGTTCACTTGAATTAAGATACATGCATGAAATACTTTCAGACTCTTCAATTCCAAACAAAGAAATGATTATGGGATTGGCACCTTATGGAGATCATCCAACATTCTCATTATCTGTAAATCATTATCAGACCTATACTGGAATTACTGATAATGATAGAGCATTAACAATTAAAGAAATGGCAAATATTTTTCATATTGAAAACAAACAGAAAAAATTTGCATCATCTTTTAAAACTCCCGGACATGTTCCATTACTCATTTCCTCTAAAGGATTATTATCTACACGACAAGGACATACAGAAATGTCTGTTTATCTAGCTAAAATAGCAGGATTGACTCCTGTAACTGCAATTTGTGAAATGATGGATGCTGAAACTTATTCTGCATTATCAGTAGAAAAAGCAGAAAAATTTGCAAAACAAAATGGAATTCCATTAATTGATGGAAAAGAACTTTTGGAATACGCAAAGGTGCATTAGAAATGAATATTGCAATAGTAGTTTCAGAATTTAATGAGGACGTGACGTCTAGAATGCTTTCAGTTGCTCAAGAAAAAGCCAACTCCATGAAATTGAAAATCATTCATACTAGTCATGTTTTAGGCGTATACGATATGCCTGTGATTGTAGACAAATTATTGAACAAAAAAGATGTTGATGGAGTAGTTACTTTAGGGGCAGTGATAACGGGACAAACTAAACATGATGAAATCATCTCCCATGCAACAGCAAAATCTCTTTCTGATTTATCATTAAAATACCAAAAACCAGTTTCTTTGGGAATTATTGGACCTGCATTACAAGTAAAACATGCTCATGCTAGAATAAGACCTGTTGCTGAGCATGCAGTAGAAGCTGCTGAAAGAATTTTCAATGAACTAAAACGGATAGAGTAATGATTCAACTAAGCATTCTAAAAATTACCGAATATGGTCCATGGACACTTACTTTGGGAAGTGATAGAGAACATGAACTTCAAATGCTTCAAGCATCACTATACAAAGAAGTACAAAATCTATTTTCTCAAAAAAATTGCCTTGTTTTTTTGAATCGTGCAGATGAATTTTTTGTAGTTACAAATGGTCTTAACCTTGAAGATCATATCCAAATCCAAAAATCATTAGAAGCATCTTTTGATATTCGTTTGACTATATCTATTGGGTATGGTAACACTCCATTTGATGCAAATTTGAAAGCATATGATGGAAAGAAAAATGAAGTAATACTAAACAAAGAACATAGCATTTTTGGTTTTATAAATAATGATTCTGTTTCACAAGTTTCTATAATGCATTTAGATGTAGATGATCTCACATCAAAAAGAAAAACAGATTCTCCTTATGAAATTTCATCGATAATTTTTGAATTGTATTCAAAAATGTCAAAGTATTTCATAGAAAAGAATTCTTTGACATTTTTTATGGGTGGTGATAATTTTATGGTAGTTGCAAGTGATGATGCTAAAAATACAGCTCAAAATTTTATTGATTTAATTAAAAATGAAGATGAAATTTCTTTGAATTGTGGAATAGGTAATGCTCAAACATCACGAGAGGCAGTAAAATTAGCCACAAAATCACTTGATACAATTAGAGAAATAAGAGATTCTGGAAAAGAAAAACCAGATGTTTATGAATTATAATGTTAATCAAAAATGTTAGTGCACTATTAGGATCAGAATTAAAATTTGAATCAAATACTAATATTCAAATTCAAAATGGTACTTTCAAAAGAATTCAATCAAACATAAAATCAAGTAGAAAAGAAGACTCTATTGATTGTGAAGGGTTATTGGTATTACCTGGATTTGTTAATGCACATACGCATATTGGAGATTCTATTGGAAAAGATGTCACTTTAAACAGTTCAGTTGATAAAAGAATTCATCCTGTGTTTGGCGCAAAATCAAAAATTCTAAAAAAAACATCACCTGAAAATTTGGCAAATTTTATGAAAAATTCATGCCATTCAATGATTCGAAAAGGAATAACAACATTTGTTGATTTTAGGGAAGGAGGATTAGATGGTGTATTATTACTAAAAAAAGTATTATCTGAAACCCCTTTACGCTCAATTATTTTGGGTCGAATTGAATTTTATCACGAAGTAGATCAGATTAGAAAGAATTCATCATTTCCAAAAGAAAAAATTAGTGAATTAACTGAATTACTAAAAAAATGTGATGGAATTGGGATTAGTGGCGCTAATGAGAACAGTAATTCTGTTCTAAATTATTATTCAAAGACAACAAAACTACGAGCAATACATTCTTCTGAAACAAAACAAAGTGTCTCAAAATCTAAAAAAACTTTTGGAAAATCTGAAACAATAAGAGCATTAACACTAAAACCTCATTTTTTAATTCATATGACACATGCATCAAAAAGTGATCTTTTTTCTACAGCAAAAAAAACTAGAGGTATTGTTATTTGCCCAAGGGCTAATTCTTCACTAGCTGAAGGAATTCCTGACATTGAATTGATGCAAAAATCTGGATGTACTCTTGCTCTAGGCACAGATAATGTGATGATCAACTCACCAGATATGTTTAGGGAAATGGATTATCTTTGGAAAGTAACTATGGGAATTCATAAAAAAAGAATTGATCCTAAAGAGATTCTTAAAATGGCCACAGCAAATGGTGGAAAAATTTTAAAAAAAGATATTGGAGTAATTGGAAATGGAAAAATTGCAGATTGTATTTTTATTGATAAACATGCTATAGACTTAGAACCTATGCATGATCCACATGCATCAATTGTTCATAGAGCATCTGAATCAGCAATTAAGGCAGTAATGATTGGAGGAAAAATAGTTCATGGAAAACTCTAGACCTATTGTTATTTTAAGTGCTGCAACATCAATTGATGGAAAGATTGCAACAAAAAATGGTGATTCAAAATTATCATCAAAACAAGATTCTATTAGACTACATAAGTTAAGATCAAAAGTTGATGCTATTCTTGTAGGAAAAAACACTGTTGTTGTAGATGATCCATTGTTAACAGTACGTCATACCACTGGAAAAAATCCAACAAGAATTATTTTGGATTCTAATGGTTCAATACCTGCAAAATCAAAAATTCTAAAAACATGTGATAAAATTAAAACAATAATAGTTGTAACAAAAAAAATTTCAAAAGCTAATTTGAAAAAATTAAACAAATTCCCAATAGAAATAATTTATGCTGGAGAAAAATCGATAAATCTTAAACAATTACTAAGAAAACTTTACAAACAAAATATCAAAACTGTTCTTGTTGAAGGTGGTGGAACAACAAATTGGGAATTTATCAAATATGATATTTTTGATGAACTGATCATTACATTATCACCTTTTCTTATTGGAGGAATTGACTCTGTTTCATTTGTTGAAGGACAAGGTTTTTCAAAAATATCAAAATCTCCTAATCTAAGGCTAAAGTCAATGAAGAGGCTCAAAAACCATCTAGTATTGCATTACGTCAAAGTGTAAGTTCTTATACTTTATTTAAAATAAAATTACAAGAAATTGGCAATAAAAAAGAAA
>CAYTNP010000082.1:0-2089 GCA_964439165.1 uncultured Nitrosopumilaceae archaeon
TTACCTGATTTTGTATTCATTAGGGATTCTAGTTTGAGTAATTTTGCATAGAAATGATCAACTGTCCAAATTTTATCATTAGGAGTTCTTTTCTTACAAAATGGATCATCAGAATCATAAAATGGTCTATTCAAAGAACCCCCAGTAGCAAATACTCGAGCAATTCCAATTGCACCCAAAGCATCTAGCCTATCTGCATCTTGAAGAATTTTTCCCTCAATTGTTTTTGGTGTTTTGTTTTGAGAAAAACTATGTTCAGCGATTGCATCAAAAATTATTTCAATTTCATTTTCTGTAAAATCATATTTTTTTAAAATTAATTTTGATTTTTTGGCACTCTCAATTGATGAATTTTTTGAACGTTTATCTGATTTATGATAAGAAACTAAATCATGTAGTAACGCAGCACAAAGAACTAGTTTTTTGTCTACTTTTTCAGTTTTTGATATTTTTTGCACATTCTTGTATACTCTCATGATATGATCAAAGTCATGTGCAGAGTCATTTGAGATTAATTTTGCAATATCTTTTTTTATGGAATCAAGAACAGTCAAACTAGAATCTCCATATTTTTGGTTTTACAAATTTAATTTTTCTCTCAGTGATTAGCAAAGTCCAATTAATAGATGCAAACAAAACAATCACACCAATACCAACACCATCAATTAGTAAGATTCCAGTTAGTTTATCTTCAAACATTTCAAAAAATGGTCTCAAAACAGCATTACCAAAATATATCATGATAATATATGAAATCATTCTACCAAACCAAAATCCAATGTAGATTCCAATATTTTTGGCACGCATCAAACCGTAAGTGATGAATAACATGTTACTTGGAAGTGGAGTTGCACCAAAAAGAAATGATGCAATCATGTAACCGTATTTTTTATTATTCAAATAATTTCCAATTACATCCAAATTAGATTTTTGTTCTTCTCCAACAAATCGTCTAAACACTCCGCTAATTCTTTTAAGAAAATACCGACCAATAGTAGCACCTGTGGCACCAACTGCTGCAAGAAGTACTACATTCAAAGTTGGATCAAGTAAGTAAAATGATGTTAGAACAATCCAGCTTGGTGGCATAAGGATTGGAGATACATTTACTCCAATTAGTACAAGAAAAATTCCTAAATACGAATATTCTGCAAAAATTTCAAAAATATCTACCATATTTCAAAAACAATTTGATGTTTTTTGTTTCTAAACCCTTGGATTACACATCAGTCATGAAAAAATTGCATAAAGATCTAAAAAATTATAAAAATTTCATGTTTTAGAAAAGATTGATCAGGTATTGTAAGAAATTGGATCAATCATGCAATATCTTTATAAGCAATTTGTGCGTATTTATAGGCATGACCACTGAATCTTGGAAATGTTTTAGATGCAATCTTAGTTTCAAAGATGAGGATGTGGCAGATATGCATAAGGAGATTTCAATGCATTCAGTAACCAAAGTGAAATCTCTAGTTGCATAGTTTTTTTAAAATCTCAGAGACACGCATTTTTGAATAAAGTATAGTGCAGAGGGTGGGATTCGAACCCACGAACTCCTGAGAGAAGGGATTTCCTATTATGGATCTTGAGTCCCTCTCGGTTGACCGGGCTTCGATACCTCTGCAATGAATCTCAATATTGACTGATATTTTTCAATTACTATTTGCAAAAAATATCAAATCTGATCCCTGATTTTACTAATTTTTTAACAAAGCTTATAATCGTGCCAAGTAGTTCCAAAAATATGGCAGAATCAATACCAATTTCACAAGCAAAACAAATGCGAAGTGGAGTTAATGTCGAAGCTGAAGTCGTCGAGAAACCAGATGCTCGAACTGTAAATCTCAAAGCAGGTGGAACAGTCGAGGTTTGTGATGCAATAATAGCTAATGAAGACAAATCTGAAGAAAACAAAATGAAACTCACATTGTGGGGTGACGATATTAAAGCCGTTAATGTTGGCGATACAGTTGTCATTGTAAATGGATATACAAATGAGTTCAAAGGAGAAGTATCCTTAACCAAAGGTAAATTTGGTAAAATGGGTATTAACGGTAGCGAACCTCAATAAGTAAATTCATTAGAA
>CAYTNP010000082.1:2189-4291 GCA_964439165.1 uncultured Nitrosopumilaceae archaeon
TGTTTTCTTTTTAGCAGCTGTTTTTCTTGCTGGTTTTTTCTTTTTGGCTGCTTTTCGTTTCTTTGCCAAAAATTCTTGTAGTTTAACAGATGCTTTATCTAAAAGTTTTTTTGCAGTTTCTTCTGCTTTAGTTCTTCTTTCAAATTCTTTTAACAATTTTTCAGCGGCTTTATGACTTGAAGTCATGGTTTCACGCAAAGTTGGTTTTGACTTTGTTTGTTTTTGAATTTTAGTGGTAATTTTTGATTTAATATCAGAATATTGTTCGGCAGCACTTGTGATTTTTTTAGCAGTTTTTTGTCTGCTTTTGATTTCTTCATTTAATTCTACAACATGTTCATTTAATGAGCGTAATCTAGCCTCAGCATTTTGCTTTTCTTCAGGAGATTCTGAGAATTCTATTTCTTGTTCTGCTCTTTCAATCTCTTCTTTTTCTCGAACTAGTCGTTCTTGAGCAGATGTAACTAGTCTTTCAATGCTTTCTAATTGGGCATTTTTTTGAGTAAGAATTCCTGAAACATCAGATGCGTCTTCACGTTCTGATTCTATTTTTTTATCAATTGAATTTAATCCTGATTTTGAACGTCTTTCAGCAGAACGTACATCATGGAGTTGTTTTTCTGCTTTTTTACGAAGTTTTGTTGCTTCTTGTTTTCTTTGACGTAATGAAATTACTAATTTTTCTAATGATGCCATTAGTTGAATCAAAACTATAGAGTCGGTTAAGTGGTTAATATGATCAGGATTTGACTTTCAAGTTAAGAAAATTAACCATCATTGATCGCAAAAACTGTTTTTTTAAAAAATATTAGTTAAGAGATTTGAGAAAAACCATGGGATTTCATCCAAAAGAATTACCAATTTTAAAAATCTATGATCTTAAAGATGAAAAAAGTGCACTAGAGGCAGTTGAGGATATGGTAAAGGTTGGATTTGAAGAAAAAAATGAAGGATTTAAAATATTGATGCCAAAAGAAACAAAACTTGCAAAAAGAATAGGATTTACTGTAACCACTGGAGTCACACAAAAATTAAGACAAGAAAATAAAATTCGAGATATCAAATATTGGACATATCACCATGATGAAACACATTATGCAATTGTTTTGATTAGTAATTCTGTTTTGAGTAAACTGGGTTTTGAGGAATAAAATACAGAATCAGGTTTTTTGTTTTTCAAAATATTTGTAGAGTTTAGTTCTGTTAGCCATTACACCTGCAAGCATGATACCAATAATTGTTCCACCAATTACATCCATTGGATAATGTTGTAAAACATAGATTCTGCTAAATGAAATCATTGCAGGATACAAGAACATCAGATATGCCCCACGAGGGAACCGCTCAGATAACGCATAGCCTAGAATGATTCCAAGAATCATTGCTCTTGCAGCGTGCCCAGATGGGAAAGAGGCATCATATCCACCCTCACAAAAGAGGGCAAAAGTATCACGGCTAATAGTAATTGGAAATGGTGCTCCATCATAATCAAAGTCAGGACGGTCTCTATCAACACCACATTTGATGTAACCAGTAAGTAGAGTTGCAAGCACAATTAGAATCATCAAAGTAATTCCAATTCTCCTAGTTCTTGGAATTAATAATATCAAAATTCCAAACATCAACATGTTAAAGACATCTCCACTTTCTGTCACATATTGCATAAAGAGGTCAAGTGTTGGATTGCCAACATTTTCAGAAAAATACAAAACTACACTTTGATCAAAGCTATCAGTAACACCAGAATAAACAAGTCCAGTTAAAATCAAAAAAGATATTGTAAGTAATACAAAGGGACGAGAACGAATGTCAAAAAGCCAATATTTCAATTAATTAAACCTCAAAGATGCATCTTTTAATTTTTGGCAATAGATAAGTTTTGTAAATTGTTAATTCAGAAAATATCAGTTAGAATAATTCTGATCGGCTAAAGAATTTAACCAAGAGGATAATAGAAAAATCGTGAAGGTGCTCACACTAGATGATTTTGATCTTGTAGGCAAAACTGTTTTTTTGAGAGTAGACATGAATTGTCCAATTGATCCTGAAACAATGGAGATTCTAGGGTCCAAAAGAATAGAGGAGGCAATTGAGACTTTGGA
>CAYTNP010000083.1:0-4114 GCA_964439165.1 uncultured Nitrosopumilaceae archaeon
GGATGTTTTGGTTCAATTGCAATTTGTACAACAGGTTCTGAAACATATTTGACACCTTCAAACATTGGAATTCCGTTTACAGAAGACAAAGTGTTACCTGCTCTACATTCAGTTAATCCTAATAATGCAGGAATATTTCCTGCTCCAAGTTCTCCAACTTGTTCACGTTGGTTTCCCATAAAGAAGTTAACAGACTGGACCCTTCCTTCTCTTTTTTCATCTATAATGTGAAGTGTTTGACCATCTTTGATGGTTCCAGAGAATAATCTTCCAATTGCAACAGGACCTGCTGCAGGATCTAATACCATGTTTACAACCATCATAATTGTTGGACCATCATCTTTACCTGCAAGCAATGCTTTACCAACGTCTGATTCTAAATCGCCTTTCCAAATTTGTGGAATTCTATACTTGATTGCATCTTCAGGAGCTGGATGATGTTTTACAACCATTCCAAGAACTGCATCAGCTAGTGGTGCTTTCTCTACAAGTGCTGCAACATTTTCATTAGTATATGCATCAATAACATCTTTGAATGTAATTCCTCTTTCTTTCATTAAATCAGTGTTAATTGCCCATCTGTCTTTTGCAGAACCAAATGTTACACTAGCATCTTGAATAGATACTTTCCATTTTTCTTTGTATTCTTGTTCTGCATATGTGTCAACTAGAGTATTGAAATTTGAAACGACTTCTGCTAGTTGAGCTTGCATTTTTTCAGGTGTTAATCTTAATTCTTTGATGAGTCTGTCGACTTTGTTGATAAATAATACAGGTTTTACTCTCTCCTCAAGGGCCATTCTAGTTACAGTTTCTGTTTGAGTCATGATACCTTCTACTGCATCACAAACAACTACTGCACCATCAATTGCTCTAAGACTTCGAATTACCCTTCCACTGAAATCGACGTGTCCAGGAGTATCAATCATGTTAATGACATATTCTTGATCTTGTTGAGAAAACAGCAAAGTTACGTTTGCTTGATAAATTGTAATTCCTCTTTCTTGCTCTTCTTTATCAAAGTCCATAGCAAGTGCTTTTCCAGCAGCGGAGGGGGCAATAATTCCAGAGTATGCCAAAAGGCTGTCACTCATTGTTGTTTTTCCGTGGTCAACGTGTGCAATTACACCAAAGTTACGAATATTTTGTTTATTCTTGATGATTTTCATCACGTCTTGTGTTGACTTGAATTTTGCCATATTCGCAAAACCCAGTATTGAGCTATTAAATCTTAGCCTTGAAAAAAGATCAGTAGATCATTTGATTGCTGATATTTCGAATATTTTTTGCCAGTACAAAATGACAATCTTTTTTCCGTTTCTTTTTTGCTTCAATTAATGGTAATAATTGAGAGAAAAATGTACAGTATAACATTTGAGATAATTTTGCAGATGGAATATTAGGATGGATCACATTGATTCCATTTTTCTTAAGAAGAGAAGAGAGTTGTTTTGTATGAGGGTTTTTTTCTTCAAAAATTATTACAGTATCGCCTTTTTTGGCTGAAAACAATTCCATATGAGAGAATTGTTCTAGTTTACAATAATGGGTATCATGCCCCAAGAGTTCGTAAAATTTTGCAGCACAGTACATTGCCAAAGGAAATGTATGGTAGGTTCCCAAAACAAAGATTTTTTTTGATATTTTGAATTTTTTTACATCAGTTTTTACTTTAGATAAGAAATTACCTCTAGGAATAGTGATTTTTTTTACTAGAGAAATACAAGTTAACGCACTTTCTAAAAACGAGATACTTCCTGCAGTAAAAATTCCATTATTTGGGGCATTTAGCAGAATGGATTTTTTTGATACTTTAGCAAGCCTACTTTCATTGTGAGTAGTTATTGCGATGGAATTTTTTGCATGTTTTGCAGTTTTGATGTTAGTTATCGTATTTCCAGAAATTGAAACAAAATAGAGGTTTTTTGATTTAACTAAATTCTTATTTTCAAACAGATCAAGTGGATCAATTGCAGAAACCAACCCATCTGAAAAGGATTCAGCAAGCATTGCAGAAACCAAAGAATCACCACTACCTGAAAAGATACTATTTTTCTGATGAATTTTAGATAATGATTTTTGGAGTTTCATGGATTTTAGAAAATCAGATTGTAGCTCAATATCTTTTTCATATGCTTCAATGGAATTCAATATATCAAGAATTTTTCAAACATATTAGAAAAATGATTCGGGTAGGTTTTGATTTTTATTACGATTATCAAACAAGTCAATTATGGAAATTTCTGTAGGACATACACCTGATTCAGATGATGCATTCATGTTTTATGGAATGTTTACAGACAAAGTCCCATCTCCAGATTTTAAAGTAAATCACGTTATTGAAGATATTGAGAAATTAAATCTCAAAGCAACAGATCCAGAATTAGATGTTACAGCAGTTTCAGTTCATGCTTGTGCATACATTCCAGGATATACAATTTTGAGAAGTGGAGGTAGTTTTGGAATAAATTATGGTCCAATTGTTACAGCAAGAAAACAGATGACAATAGATGAAATTAAAAAATGCAAAATTGCAATTCCAGGAAAAATGACATCAGCATTTTTGTTGCTTCAGTTAATGATAGGAAAATTTGATTATGTTGAAATGAATTTCAGCGATATTCCAGAGGCAGTAAAATCAGGTAAAGTAGATGTAGGATTAGTAATTCATGAGACTCAATTATCATATGAGCAAGAAGGAAATGTCAAAATTTTAGATGTTGGTGAGTGGTGGGATAAAACTACAAACGGATTACCAGTACCACTTGGAATCAATGTAATGAAAACAGATTTGGGAATGGATACAATATGTAAATTTGACAAATATCTTCAAGCATCAATTGAATTTGGAATAGAGCATTTTGATGATGCAATAGAATATGCAATGCAGTATTCTAGAGGAAAAGAACGTAGTTTGATTAAAAAATTTGTAAAAATGTACGTAAACAAAGTGACTGTAAACATGGGAGATCCTGGTGAAGAGTCTATTAGAAGATTATTTGAGATGGCAAAAGAAAAAGGACTTGTTCCAGACTTTGAGCTAAGTATTGCCACCAAGTAATTATAGAACAAAAAAATTTACAGATTATGGGTGATGGAATTGGTGGTCCTGTTATGGGGATTTTAACACACAATGCATTTGAGTTACTTGTCAGTCATTTTAGAAAAGATAACAAAGAAGAATATGGTAAAACTGAAAAAATAATTATTGCAAAAATTGATAATCCAGAACAACCACAGTATGATGAAACAACACAAGAAGATTTGGAACGTGCATTAAAAGGAAAATTTGTTTCATGTAATGTGCAATACAGAGATACAAAAACAGATGCACTAGTTTGTAATGTATTTGTTCAAAAACCACCAGAAGATTTTCAGTAAATAAAACATTTACAATGAGAAATTATGAAAAATGAAATTTCATAACACAAAAATAAAAAAATATTTGTATCTAGAGAAAAATCTTAATTCACACATCAATCGCTTACAAAATTCAATTTCAGATAATGTTCATTTAGAAGAAAAGTAAATTAGTGAAATAACCAAAAATGGTGCGATTTTTGAGTTTTTACATACCTAATATATGATAAAAAATAATCATATTATATCAAATGTTAGTTGATAAGAAAATTCTCAGTGGAGGAGTGGCATTACTAGTAATAGGCATAGTTATTGCAGCTTACAGCAATGCTTCAATTCCTGCAGGTCATTCTAATATGACTGAAGAAGAAGTAATAGATTTGCTAACAGCAGAACAGGAGATCAAAGATTCCAATACATTATCGGGAATTTTGATGGCAGTGGGATTTTTGTTGATATTGATCAGTTTTGGGGCTAGAAGAAAAAAAGATAGTGCCAAAAAAACAGAAAAGAAAACTGCAGACTAGTTCAAAGTTTTTAATCTCAAAATAATTTAAAAAAAGAATGATTCAAGCTGAAATCAGCATTTATCCAATTGCAACTAAAACAACTAGTGCTAGTTTTTACATTGCAAAAGCGATTGAATCAATAAAAAATATGAGCAATATCAGATATGAAATCAATTCTATGGGGACAGTATTAGAATCAGATAGTATTGATGTAATTTATGATGCATCAAAGAAAATGATGGAGA
>CAYTNP010000084.1:0-4021 GCA_964439165.1 uncultured Nitrosopumilaceae archaeon
TTATAGATGGCAGTGGGAAAATTAGTTTCCCTGTTGATTGTTAGTAGTTCCAACTGCAATATTATCTACATCAGGAAAACTTGCAGCTTCAATTTTCATCCAGATATAATCCGGATCATATAATTTGTAAATTCCTAATCCATTAAATGTTATAGTAGCAGATTCTCCTGGTGTAATATCCCCAGTTGAAATTCTTCCATCAGGAGTAAATGGATTATATCTATCACCATAATTTCCCTTTCCGCTAAGAATACTATGATTTACCACATCATCATTTACTATAGTAACAGTAGTTCCTGGTGATACTGAAAGTCTATCAATTGAAAAGAATCGTAAATAACTTGCAGAATCAAATCCTGGAATTGTATTATCAGTTTTTTGAGCAGATGCTCCTCTAAAAATATGAATTGTTAAATCTGATTCTTCAGAATCTGTGGAAGCTGTGTTGATTTTAGTTAAAGAAGATAATTTTGTAGTATAGATGATTTTGTATGTATCATCTGGGGTTGTTATTCTTCCAGTAAAACCATAAACTGCAGCATCTTTACTTTCTTCAATTAGTCTTCCAAAGAAACCAATTTTTGTATCAAATCCAGTTGAGGATTCAATATTTCCATTAATTCGAATGTAACGTCCCTCACGCAAAAATTTTCCTTCCAACTCTGAAATTACAAATTCATCGTCATCTAATGTGATAAAACCATCTTCAATTAGAAAATCAATTGTGCTTCCTCGTTGTAATTCAGAAGATAAAGCTAAATCAAGTTCTGAAATTTTTATTGTTTCTTTAGTAATAGCAAATCCTGAACCTTCTAAAAGAAATGGTTGGTTTTCAGAAACTTCTGCAAATGCTTCATTTACAAAATATCCTGATGAAATAACAAGTAATGATAATAGTATAATTGTGACTTTCACGATAATTTTGCTTTTTGATTTGGTTTATAATTTACTACTAAATTTTTTTAGATGTGTGATATAGTATATCTAAACTTGAGCCTGAAAAAATAATTAATCATCTATAAATCAAAACCAGGCATATCCAAACCTGATTCTAAAGCAAGTTCTATCATGTAAAATTCAAGATATCCACCTGCTAAAAGCAATCCAATTACAATTGCTATTTCAAGTAAAGTTGGTCTGATAAACTGGATTAGATCTGTTTTCTTGATGATTGCTTTAATCAAAATAAAACTTCTAGAAATTCCCAAAGAGTATGCAGTTATTTCCATAATTCCAAATGGAGATAAAAATAAGATAGAAAGTGGTGGAATACTAGCTAATTGAGGTGCAGTTAATGTAATGGCTGCAAATGCAAAACCAGTTGACCAAGCAGAAAAGAGTCCCCATGCAACACCGAATCCAGGAATAAACATTGGTAATGCAATAGTTGTATTATGAGCAAAAATTCCAAATGCATCAATACCTTCTACAAGTTCTTCAAATTCTTCCATGAATGCATTGGCTTCTGCTTCATCTACAGTAGACATTGAACCTATTTGAAATGCTGCTGCAAAAATTCCTAAAAATACAAAAAATAATACTAGTCTAATTCTCTTCATGATAATTTTTGAATTTAACATTATTTGAGGGTTGGTAGTTAGGCGCAGATTTAATTAAACCAGATTGTATTTTTTGATATGAAAAAGGAAGTAACCTTTGCATTAAACTATGCATTAAACAAAGGATTCCAAATTCATCCAGATGCGTTTAAAATTTTAGAAAATGTTGATGTTGCAAAATTAGAGAGAATTATCAAAGAAATAGTAAGAGAGAAAACTCGACAGAAATTATTTCAAATTAATCAAGATGATTTAGAGACTTATCTTGGAATTAAAGACGACCCAAGTATACAAAATGAGGTCAAGGTTTTGTCTGATCCTACTAGTAAAATTACAACTGGTGAGGGTGTTAAGGGGTATAATGCCTTATTTTCTAGCCGTTTTAACAAACTAAAACGAGTAATTTCAGATAGACCAGAATCAAGAATGCTCAAATCTTTGGCCTCAATTAAAACTGCAAAAACTGATGATGACATGTATGTTTGTGGTTTAGTTACCATGAAAAATTCTGAGCGAAACATTACAAAATTGATTTTAGAGGATCCTTCAGGCTCATTTGAGGGAATAATCTTTGATGGTGAGTTACAAAAAACTGCAGATACTCTAATGTCTGATCAGTTTGTAATGGTGAGAATTGGTATGGGTAAAAATTCTGGATTTATTATCAAAGATTTGATTTTGCCTGATTTGCCAGATCAAGCAAGCAACAAATCTGAAACTGACGCTTATGCTGTATTTCTTTCAGATTTGCATATTGGAAGCAAGTATTTCATGGAAGAGGAGTTTTCTGATTTTGTTTCATGGTTATTTAGTCCAGATCCTGTTGCAAGAAAGATTCGATTTGTCCTAATTGGTGGGGATATTGTAGATGGAGTAGGGATTTATCCCAATCAGAATAAGGAACTAGTCTGTCAAACCATTGAAGAGCAATTAGACAAAGTTGTGAGTTTGTTAGATAAAATTCCAAAAAATGTGCAAATTATCATCATGCCTGGAAATCATGACCCTGGAAGAAGGGCATTGCCTCAACCAGCAATTCCTGAAAAATACAATTCTGCTTTATGGGAAAGAGAAAATGTTGTAATGGTTGGAAACCCTGCAATGATTTCATTAAACGGTGTTAAGGTGTTGATGTTTCATGGCCAAAGTATTGATGATATTGTAAAGACCACTCCAGGTATGAAATATGATGAGCCAACAAATGTAATGAAACACCTACTAAAAGCAAGACATCTTAGTCCGATTTATGGTAGCCAGACACCAATTGCACCTGAAATGCAGGATTTGATGGTAATTGAGGATATTCCAGATATTTTCCACGTAGGTCATGTCCACAAGGCCCAACTAGATATGTACAAAGGAATTCTTTTGGTTAATTCTGGTTCATGGCAAAAACAGACTCCTTTTCAGGCCAGTGTTGGAATGACACCAAATCCAGGAATTGCTCTAATGGTTAATTTGAAAACTTTCCAAGTCTTTCACCAAAATTATAATTCAAACTTAGATAATATCTTGCAAAGTTAAATCATCTTTGAAGGTCTTTTTTACCATATCTGATGAAATTGTTAGTTTGTATTTTTTTGTCCTACCATGAATTCCTTGGTGGACCAGTCTTCCACTGATTATTCCAGATAATTCAATCTCACTGAGCATTTGTGTAATTCGTCTTTGGGTCAATTCATCTCGTCCCACAATTTTGCAGAGATTTTTGTATGATGAATAAATCTCACCAGTTGAAGAGCCACTAGCCTTCATTATAGCAAGGATTACTAGTTTTTCGTGTAATGGGTATGATTTCAGAGAGGTTTCTTCTTTGTTTTCTTCAATTTTTTGGGATGCCTCTCTAACATGCTCTATTGTGACTTTGTCTGATTGTTGGCGTTCTGCAAGCTCTCCTGCTACACGAATCAAGTCTATTGCTCTCCTGGCATCTCCATGCTCACCTCCTGCAAGGGCTGCACATAGATTTAGAGCCGGTTCCTCTACAGTATCTTCTAGAAATGATTCATGAATTCTTTCTTCAAGAATTTTTTTAATTTGTTCTACATCATAATTTGTAAAGACTATTTCTTCCTCGCCAAGGCTGCTAATTACCCTAGGATCTAATTTTTCTTTGAAGGTTAGATCATTTGAAATTCCCACCAAAGTTAGTGAACCTTGTTGTAGTCTTTCATTTGCCCTAGTTAGTTGGTATAAGATATCTTTGCCAGTTTTAGATACTAGTTGTGCTAGATAGTCAATTTCATCAATAACGAAAATCGCATTAAGTTTTCCTTGATCAATTTTGTTTAGGATTCTTTTGAAGACTTCACTAATTGCTAGGCCAGTTGTGGGTAATTCCTTCTCATTTAGGCTCAATTGCCTACCTAGACTGACTAGTAATCCGTAAAGGGTTGTCTCTTCTTTGGAATTTGAATAAACTAGTTTAATTGGGAAATTTGATTTTTCTACCCTTTCTTGAA
>CAYTNP010000085.1:0-3983 GCA_964439165.1 uncultured Nitrosopumilaceae archaeon
ATTTGTCTAAATGGTTGGGAACCACCAACATACCATTTTGTAAAGAATTCATACAAGTGTAATCTGAGAGACTGGATATACACAATTAATCCTTCAATCATCATAATTCCCAAGTTACCACCAATAATCATGGCCATAGCAGCTCCTGATTCAGCTCCTCCAAGAGATACAAATGCATTGTTTACTGTTAATAATAATGCCGCATGGACCAGTAACATAATTCCAAGTCTTGCATAACTGATTGTGTGAGCCAAACTCTCTACTGTTTTTCCAAGTAATACTTCCATAATGACACTTGCAGGATCCGCTCCATCTTCTGGATGCTTCTTTGCATGCATTACACCACCAATCATCATGATTACCATTGATGCAATTACAATTACTACTGCAATTCTAGTTACAATCCAAACTACTGCCCAATCACCTAAGAACATTGTTACCCAAGGAACAGCTTCTGTGTGAACTTTAGAATACATGTTCATTACATCATACTGTGAACCAATTGCACACATCATGATAACTACAATTCCACCATAAAGTGTGATGTTTGGAATTGCTTCAGTAAATACTACGAATTTGTGTCCTTCTTTTAGTAATCTAATAACTCGTAAAGTCATTGCCCATACAAGATGAACAATTCCCAAGAATAATGAAACTTTGAGAATATCAATTACTTGTTCAAATGTTAATTCGGCAACACTGAGAATTCCCACTATCCAACTAACAGAATGCAGAGCTCCTCCTTCTTCTAGTAATCCTTCAAATGGACCCATATGATCAAGGTGATAACCAAACGCCTCACCTGCACCAACACCAGCCATTGCTGCTGCTGCACCAGAAATTGCGATGAGCATTCCCCATCTTGAGAGTTCTCCTTGTCCTTTGAATTTGAATAATAATCCTAATGCCATGAGTAACAATCCGTGACCCATATCTGCAAACATCAATCCATAGAAAATTGGCCACATTAAAGCAATCATTGGAGTTGGATCAGGTTCACCTGCCTTTGGAATTCCCTGACTTTTTGTGATTACCTCAAAAGTTCTAACGAATCTCTTATTGTCCATTAATGTTGGAATTTCTTCTTTGAGTTTTGGATCTGTAATATCCTCTACTACTGACATCCATTGTTTAGTTGAATTTGTGAATTTTGATTCCATTTTTGCTGGAATGAATCCTTGAATTACTGCAAAGTTTTTGGTTCCACCTGGTTTTCTCAAAGTCTCAAGAACATCTTTTGCCAATCTTGCTTTTTCATGAAGGGCTAAAATATCACGTCTAGATTTCTTTGTTAATTTTGCTAACTGTTTTTTGATATCTGCTTGTTTTGCAGTTAATTCTTTAATTTTTGATTCTGCTAATGCATATGCTTCACTAGGAATTTGTGGGAATCCTTCTGGAATTTTAAATGTATTAGAATTGAAACTTCTTAAGACTTTGAGAACTTTCTCAGAATCCTCAGTACTAGAAATAACTAAGATAGCAGATTTTTCTTTATTTTCTAAATCATATTTTGAAATTGTAACTCCTTCTAATGAACGACTAATTTCATCAAAGTCTGAAGAATTTATCACAAAGAGATTTGTAAAGAAATATTTCATTAAACCAAATCCAGACAAATCAATTTTCATTTTTTTGATAACTTCTAGAGTGTCTTTGAGAGAATTGTATTCCTCAATTGATAGTCTTGTGTTTGATGCATCCTCAAGTAATTTTGCAGGTTCCTCAATAATTGATGGAGTCTCTTTTTTGAGATCTGATACCATCTCTTCGATTTCATTAACTTCATAATCTTTTTTCTTGATTACAGTTCCTTTGAACAAAATCTCCATAATTCCAACTTCTAATGGAATTCCCATTCCTTTGATAACATCATCAATTGATTGGAATGTTTGTTGAGCCTCAAGTAAGAGATCATCGATTTCAGGCGTAACTAGATCATTTGCAGAGTCGATTTTATGATACCATTCAAACTCTGTTAATCTAGAAATTGCTTTAGGAGATTCACTTCTTGGTAAAATTACGGTTCCAAGTTTTAGATCGGCTGTTCCCAAGACAATTTTTGGGTATTTTCATTGAGTTTAATATCTTTCTGAAGTGCTCTTTCCCAAACATTAAAATCCATTATGGCTACAACGCCACACATTGGCATCTAATTCCGCATTAGAAAGTACAATTGACAAAATTTTAAAAAATACTGAAAAAGATATCCTATCTAACATTAAAACAGCATTAGACGATTCTCAAAAGAATCTAGATGATTCTATTCCTAAATTAGAAGGCGAATATGATAAAATCATCTCAGATGGTAAAAAAGAAGCCGATAAAATTGAAAAACAGATCATTGGAAGTTCAGATTTAGAGGCTAGAAATAAACAACTAATGGCATTAGAGGATGCTGTTGACAAAGTCTTCACTAAAGCACTCGATCAAATTACAAATAATGATCGCAGTCCAGATTTAATAAAATCATTACTTGATGAATCTACTAAAATTTTAGGAACAACTGAAGTTACAGTCTATACAAATTCTAAAGACAATAGTGTGGTACAATCTGTATTATCTGAATTTTCTGGTGCAGAACTATCATCTAATCCAATTGATTGTCTTGGAGGAATTATCATAAAATCAAAAGATGGTGCAATGACATTTGATAATACTTTGGATGCAAGAATTGAACGCTTGAAGCCTTTAATAAGGAAAGAAATTGCATCACAATTCGGAGTAGGAAATTAGATGGCAGCTCAAGGAAGAATTGTTTGGGTAAGTGGACCTGCAGTAAGAGCAGACGGAATGTCTGAAGCAAAAATGTATGAGACAGTTACAGTAGGCAATTCAAAATTAGTCGGTGAAGTAATTAGATTAACTGGCGATGTAGCATTTATCCAAGTTTACGAATCAACAAGTGGATTAAAACCAGGTGAGCCTGTTGTAGGTACTGGAAACCCACTAAGTGTTCTATTAGGTCCAGGAATTATTGGACAACTTTATGACGGAATTCAAAGACCACTAAGAGAATTATCAAAAGCATCTGGTTCATTCATTGGAAGAGGTATTACTACAACTCCAGTAGATATGACCAAAAAATATCACTTTGTCCCAACTGTAAGTAATGGTGATCAAGTTGAAGCTGGAAATGTAATTGGAACTGTACAAGAAACTGATCTTATTGATCATTCCATTATGGTTCCACCAGACCATAAAGGTGGAAAAATTGTAAACATTGTATCAGAAGGAGATTATGATTTAGAAACTGTATTGGCTACTACTGAAAGTGATGGTCAAAACATTGAACTCAAAATGTATCACAAATGGCCTGTAAGAAAACCACGTCCATACAAGAGTAGATACGACCCAACTGTACCTCTACTTACTGGACAACGTGTCATTGATACATTCTTCCCAATTGCAAAAGGAGGAACCGGCTCAATTCCTGGAGCATTTGGAACAGGAAAAACTGTAACATTACACCAAATTGCAAAATGGGCAAACTCACAAGTTGTTGTTTACATTGGTTGTGGTGAAAGAGGAAACGAGATGACAGAAGTTCTTGTTGAATTCCCACATCTTAAAGATCCACGTAGTGGAAAACCACTCATGGACAGAACAGTACTTGTTGCAAATACTAGTAACATGCCAGTAGCAGCAAGAGAAGCAAGTATCTACACTGGTGTAACAATTGCAGAATATTATAGAGATATGGGTAAAGACGTTGTACTTGTAGCAGACTCTACTAGTAGATGGGCAGAAGCACTCAGAGAAATGAGTGGTAGATTAGAAGAGATGCCTGCAGAAGAAGGTTATCCATCATATCTTGCATCAAGATTAGCAGAATTTTATGAAAGAGCAGGTCGAGTTAGAGCAGCTGGAAGTCCAGACAGAGATGGTTCAGTTACTTTGATTGGTGCTGTATCTCCATCTGGTGGTGACTTTACAGAACCAGTTACAACTCACACAATGAGATTTATCAAAACTTTCTGGGC
>CAYTNP010000086.1:0-3916 GCA_964439165.1 uncultured Nitrosopumilaceae archaeon
TGTGTCGTCCACAAGTTACACCTACCATGTATTCGTCTTTACCATCAACAATTGACACGATAAATTCTGGGGGATTAACACATTGTTTGCCCTCTTTTGAAACTGAACACTTGTCAGGTAGCATGAAAGATTTTGAATTTTATCAGATATTAAGTTTGATTGCCAGAGATTCAATTTAATATCAACTAGAACGGTATTGAGTTAGTGGCACAAAATTATGATGTAGTAATTATTGGCGGGGGAATTTTAGGCACATCAATTTCTTATTTTTTGTCATTTTTGAACAAATCAAAAAAAATTGCAGTAATTGAGCAGGCCTCTGATGTTGCAGCCCACACCAGTGGAAGAAATACAGGTAAAGTTCATGCACCATATCTGTATAATCCTGAAAAAAAGAAGTTGTTTGCAAAAGCTGCCTTTCATGGATATGAAATGTGGGAAAAATACTCACAACTAAAAGATTTACCTTTTAAAAAAGACGGAGTAATTGAGGTAGCACTAGATGAAAAAGGAGTCAAGGTTTTAGAAAAATATCTCAAATGGGCAAAACAAAACGGACTCAAAGACGAGGACATCAAACTTCTAAGCAAAGAAGAGATGAAAGAGATAGAACCAGAAATAGAGTGTGTTGCAGCCCTTTACGTATACAAAGACGCATCAGCTGATTATGCCATATTTACTAAAGCAGTAATGCAAGACAGCAAAGAAAGTGGAACAGAATTTCTTTTAGATAGTAAAGTAACTGAAATAAAAAATACTGGTGATTTATGGGAGATTACGCTAAATGATGAGAAAAAAATTGTTACAAAATTTTTAATCAATGCTGCAGGGGGTGAGGCAATTAATATTGCACATGACATTGGTGTTGCAAAAAACTTTACTGATGTGCATTTTAGAGGAGAGTACTGGGTTGCACCAAAACAATATCACAATCTAACTAAAACTAGCATCTATTCAGTTCCAGAATTTCCAGACTATCCATTTTTAGATCCTCACTGGATAATTCGAGTTGATGGAAGTTGTGAGATTGGACCAAACGCAGTTCCAGTGTTTAGTCCATACGGATATGACAAGACAGAAAACATCAAAGAGTTTCTTCCAAAGATGCTTGAGATGTTAGGTTCAGGTGCCCGTAAAGCAGTTTTTGATAGACAGTTTCAGGAATTAGCATTTAGTGAAATTCAATCATCAATGTCAAAAAGTAAAATGGTTGACAGAGTAAAAAGATTCTTGCCAAACATTGATTTAGATAAAATTACACAAAAAGGAACTGCAGGTATTCGTTCATCAGTAATTGATGAGAAGGGAAAGTTTGTACCAGATGTAATTTTAATTGATGAGAAAAAATCATTTCATATTCTAAATTATAATTCACCAGGAGCTACTGGAGCATTACCATTTGCTGCACACATCATTAATCATCTAAACAAAACGGGATTATTTGAAAGTGAATCCATGGATGCACAATGTGGCCCATGGAAATTCTCAGAAATTATTGAGAAATTAGAAAAATAATTCCAATATCTTACTCTATATAGGACATTTTTGGGTTATCGACATGATCAATGGGGCTCCAAAATATGTAATGATTACATTTTTTGCATTAGGAATATTACTTGTAGGATTTTCACTTTGGGCATTATATCTTACAGATATTCCAAACGAACAATTTCAAGAAGACCCAAGATTTGAAGAAGAGTATGTAAAATACTATGAATGGATGATTTTGTTTGGAAGTGTACTAATAGGAATAGGATGGGTCATTGCATTTTTTGGAAGAAAAATGTCACGCAGATAATTAGTGAAAATTCTAAAAAAATAATTAAAAACTATTCTTCAACTACATGTTGTTCTAAAATTCCAATGCATTCGTTTAGAACAGTATTTTCTGAAATTGCATCAGTTGATTTTAGACTGAATTCTTGAGTCAATTGATTGTCATATTCTATCAAATCATTTCGGTATGTATTACAAGCAGAACGAATTAATCTCCAATAGTAATAGCCCTTGTTCATTTCATTTTTGATTTGATCATGATCTTGTTTCAAAATTCCAGAGAGATTTTCATAATCTGTTTTGTAATTATCTAGTTTTTCCTGAATAATTTGAGGCAATTCATCATACCAATCTCGGCCTTCAATAGTTTTTTTGACATTTTCAATTTTTTGTAATTGATATACAACAGAATCCGTTAAAACACTCAAAATATCTGAACGCTCAAGAAGTTTCATTAATTCAGGATTTATCATAATTTGAGTCAGATTCTTGTAAAATTAAGCATGTTGGTAGTTACCGTAAGAGAGAATAAGGATGGGTTTTAATTTTAATTACAAGCAAAAATTACTTGATACATATGAAAATAACAAAACCAGACACTCAAGAAAAAACTTTGTTAGTAGGATTTCCAAGTAACGGCTTAGTAGGAACTTTTTCTATTTCATATCTCATTCACAATCTCAAGATGAAGCAGATTGGTGAAATTGAAATTCCAGACACACCATCAACACTATTTGTCGAACATGGGGAGATTTTAGCACCAATTAGAGTCTACAATAAAGACAATATTTTCATAATTATTTCAGATATTCCATTTGACCAATATTTGGCAAAAAAATTTGCAGATGGAGTTCATGAATTTTGTAAGAAAAATGCAATAAAAAAAATCATCATTGTAAGTGGAATGGAGACAATTAACAAAAATAAAGAGTCACCAAAAATCTATGGACTAGTTTCACATCAAAGTCTAGAAAGCATTCTATACAATAATCAAATTACAAAATTTTTAGAGGGCTCTATTTTCGGAACAGATGCCTCCATTGTTTCAGTTTTTAGAAAAACAAAGATTCCAGTTCTAGTACTTTATGCAGAATGTCATGCATTTTTTCCAGATCCAGAAGCATCAATTGTTGCAATAGTTACTGTTGCAAATATTTTAGGAATCAAAGTAGATACAAAAGATATTCAAAATAAGATGGAAAAACTTCGAATTCAACATAGAAATCTAATGGAGGCAACATTACGTACGCTGCAACAAGAAGATCAAAAACAATCAAGGGTACCTCAAATTTACAAGTGATGTTATGGAAAAAGAAGACAATTTAAGGTTTGAAGCAATGATACCAAAAATGAATTCAATTTTTGATGATATTGAACACAAAATTTTATCTCCACTTTCACATCTAAAAGAATTTGACAATCATTGGAAATTAGAATTTGATCTTCCAATGGTAAACAAAAAAGATATCAAAATTACTTTTGATAGAAATATAATTACAGTAGAAGCCAATCTAAAAGAAAATTATTCTGAAGAAAAACTAGGAAAAATTACAAAATTTGAAAGTTTTAAAAAATCAATGACATTACCAGGTAAAACAGATGCAAAGAAAACTACGGCTAAATTTCAAAACGGAATATTAGAAATCAAAATTCCAAAAATAGTGACAGGTTAAAATATTAAGATAAAATAAAATGGCGCCGGGAGGGAGATTTGAACTCCCGTTCCCTTGCGAGAACGCGCTTTATGGTTAATTATTTCCAGGCGCGCGCCCTACCAGGCTAGGCGACCCCGGCACAAGTCTTGCGACAAATCTGTTTGGTAAAATCAGATTATATATTGTGTTACTGCTGTTTTGGCAAAAATATCTGAAAATGTATTACAATACTATCCTAAAACACAGGAATTTGTAGCATCATCAAATACTGTTCCAGGACCACATTTGGAATTAGAACTAGATTGAGTTCCTTCTAGTATACAGGAATTAGTTTTATTATCAAATACTGTTCCAGCACCACATTTGGAATTAGATGTATCTTGTGAATTAACAGGTATTGTTTTTGATTCATCATTTACAGATGTTTTCTCATTTCCAGTATCCATACTAATCATATCACTATTCATGGCAGCAGCTCCTGCAAT
>CAYTNP010000087.1:0-3808 GCA_964439165.1 uncultured Nitrosopumilaceae archaeon
GATATCCTGACAAGCCTACAATTGCAACTATTACTAGAGGAATGATTATCGGAAACACCATAAAATCATCTAGTTTTTTTAGTATTTCATTGTTATTCTTGTTTTAAAATCATAGCCTAAAGACATCTTTGGTATAACAAAAATCACATGACCATTCTTGAAATTCCTTCCCACAACTGTTGCATTTTTGAACAATAATTTTACTGGTCATAATCCAATTGGTGCCTTTTTGTAAATGGTGTTTATCACTGAAGAATGAATTTTCTTCTTGTATGCTACTCTGTAAAATAATAAAATCCCAAGTATTTCTACATACTCGATAAATCCTACTGTGTAAAAATGCATCAACCAACCATCTGTTGCCTCATCAATAGATGCAATGGCTGCACTCATTTGAGGAAATGCTGTGACAAAAGTAACTGGTGCAACTAAGAAACCATTTGCCCAATCATCTACTTCCCATTGTTCTGTTTGTTTTAGAATCATTGTTTCAGAGGGTAGATTCTTTGAATTTTGTAGTTTGAGATCAGAATAAACTGAATTACCTTGATCAATTGCTATAATCATACTTCCTAAAATTACTAACAAGAAAACTGATTCTCCTAAAACTAAAATCCCTCTTTTTCCTTTTTGGAATTTGAATATTTGTCTCTCAAGCATAGGTCCAAAGAATCCTAACTTTTGTTTTTTTGCAAGGACAATAATTGAAATTAAAATTGCAGCAATAATTCCTGCTGATCCAAACCAATCATCTGATACAAATTCTACAAAAAGCAATCTTGCTGGTAAGAGTATTCCACCCATGATTCCAAAAACAATCAATGATTCAAAAATTGATTTCAAGTGGTTCTCCCAACAAGATTTGCTTTCATGATGAGGATGAGCTGTTTTTGCTTTTAAGAGAAACTGGAATTATGCACTAGTGCTAACTTTTTTACTTCTTGCTTTTGTTCTTAAAACTGCTTTACAACAAATACACCTTGCATCTTCAATATCTAAAAAGATCCCACAAAATGTACATCTTTTATGGCCAATTTTGTACCTAATTTTATTTGAAACTGATTCTGCTTGATGCATTAAACAAATATTCCTACATGTCCTACCCATTTTTTTTCACTAGGTATAATTTGTCATCATGATATTTTAGTATGCTAAAATTTTTTATCTAGTGCTAATAATTAAACTGATTTGAGAATTTTTGGAATCTCTTCTAATCCACAATCTGCAACAATTTGGCCATCAAATTTTGGAATATTTTTAGATTGTAATGCATAACCTCCTATTAACACAGGAATTTTTTTATGCTCTCTGATTTTTTTGACTAGCCTTTGTCCTGCTAACAGATTATCTTCAATTGTTATTGACAGTAAGACTACTTCTGGTTTATTGCTATCAATAAAACTAAGAATTGCATCTGACGGTAATGATCCTTCCATGTTGAACACTTTGAATCCTTTTAGTGAAAGATATGTTTCTAGTACATCACATCCTAAATGATGCTCTTCCCCTACAGGTACACAAATCATTACTTTTTTCTTTTTTCCAGTTCCTTTAACTTGATCCATGATGATTTTGACTAATGTTTGTGCAACATTACTTGCAACATGTTCGGTCGCAATACTGATTTTGTCATTTGCCCAGTCTTCCCCAACTGTGTACATGACAGGTTTTAAAATTTTATCAAAGAAGTCAGATGAATTAAATATTTTTACATAATCTTCATAAATTTTGATACATTCCTGAATGTTTCCTTCAGTTAATTTCTTGTATAGTTGAGATTTTGATTTTTTTGAGGCTTCTTCTCTTTTTTTAATGTCTTTTGGATTATGGGATGATAATACTGACAATATTTTTGGGTCATTTCTATACTCTATTGGAATGTCATCTTTAACAACTTCAGATGCCTTTCCAAGATATTTTAAAATCTCTTGTTTTGATGTGTTCTTTTTTGAATCCCAGACACTTTTGACCAGATACAAATATTGATCTGATTTTACCTTCTTTGCACGAATATACACCATAATTCTTCCTCAATCAGGTATGATTTAACTAATGCTAATTCACATTTCTAGTGCTAATTGTATTTTTTGCAAGAACATCAAAAATATTATTTGAACTCACACTTGCATATAGAAGAAAATACGTTTGGTTTGCAAGGTATGTTTTATCAAATTTCACTATCATTGGATTAATTTCTGAAAGAATATTTCCAATTGGGATTCTTTTTTCTGTAAATTGTTTTAACAAATCAAAAAATTTCTCTTTTTCTGGTAGACTAAATTCTTTAGAAAAATATCCAAAAATATGCATTATTACATTACTATGTGTTTTAACTGTGGGTGTTTTTTCTAAAGCAATTTTGAGATGTTTTTCATATTCCGATAAAATTTTTGAAAATTGAGTTTTTTTATTACTTGCAACAAGATTTCCTAATATTTTTAGTTCCTCTTGACTGTGGGCCATAATCATGTATTTGTTCATGGCTTGAAATGAAACTAGATCTCCAATCTTATTGTCTTCTTTTACTTGATTGAATCTGTTATTGACAAATTCTATAATATCCTCTTCAGACAATTTTTGCACCCTGGCGCTAATTGCCCCCTGTTTTTCACTCACTTTTCAAATTCATTTAATTTTACATATAAGCAAGAACCATTTCTTTTTCAATTACCACTAGATTTTTGGTAATTTGTAGTATTTTTGGCACTAGAAAAATTATTTAACACTAGGTTAAATATGATGATTGAAAAAACTGTTCAATGAAAACCGCAATCACCGCAATTGCAACAATTCTACTGGTTACCTCAACAGCATCTTTTGCTTATGCAGAAGTTCCTTCATGGGTAAAGAGTAATGCAGGTTGGTGGGCAGATGGAACCATCTCTGAAAGTGACTTTCTTTCAGGAATTGAATTTTTGATAAAAGATGGAATAATTTCTGTTCCTCAAACATCTGTTTCCACTCAAACTTCTGATGAAGTTCCTTCATGGGTAAAGAGTAATGCAGGTTGGTGGGCAGATGGAATCATTTCTGATGGTGAATTTGTAAATGGAATTCAGCATTTGATGATGGCTGGTTTAATTTCAGTTATTGTTAATGATGAATCACAACAAATTGTATCTGAAGAACCACAAAACAACGATTCTAAATTAGCATCACTTGAAGCAGAACTAGACAAATGCTCTGAAATCACCAAAGCTTACAAAAGAATTGATTGTCAAAAACCAATTCAAAAAGCTATAGACCTTTACAATTATCAACAAAGTGCTGAAAAATTCACTGTTGGACCAATTGTATACTATTGGCTTGGTATTGGCTCTGAAGGAAATGAATTTGAAATCACTCCTACTGGACAACCAATTTTATCTGTACGTCTCTTAGCTGAGAACACAAGTTCTGAAATTGTTGCATTAAACTGTACTAGTCCACAAATTTGTGCATATGATGTATGGGATGGCTCAAAGGCCTTCAAATATTCTGGCATGGATTTCACTAGTGGACAAATTGCACTAAATCCAAATGACTCTAGAGAATTCAATATTCTCTTTGGTCCAAACATTGGATATGGTGGAACTGAATTTGAATATGATTCTTCAAAGAATTATGAATTCAGAATCAGTGAAAACTTTGGAAGTGCATCCATTCCATTAAACTTGGAATGATCCTTTCTTTTTTTATTTTTTCAATAACTAATTTTCAAAAATTGCATAGTTCTGCATAGTTAAGAGTGGGGAAATTTTGATTCAGAATTTAGTGTGTGCCGGGGGCGAGTTTCGAACTCGCGACCTCCAGATTATGAGTATTGCCT
>CAYTNP010000088.1:0-3779 GCA_964439165.1 uncultured Nitrosopumilaceae archaeon
CACAACAAGCACCTCCTGCAGAACCACCAAAACCAAAAGGTACACTTCCAAAAGGTTTCTAGTTTCTTACACCCTTTATTTTCTATTTTTAATCGTAAACTTCTTCTTTGATCATATTCTATACTTTACATGCCTCCAAAAGTAATGTGTCCTAATTGTAATCAAAACGAATGGCTTGAAAATCCTGAACTAAGCTATCTTCCAAAAGTTATTCGCATGGATGATGGAACATATGCTACTGATACTGATAATGGAGTTCATCTGAGATTGTGGCGATGCAATAATTGCATGTATGTTATGCAGTTTTGGGAACCTGACTGATTCCCATTTTTGGAATCATCTTTTTTGTAATTTTTTACAAAAAATTCTTTGATTTGATGAATTTATTTGAACCAAATTCGATATTGATCAAAATGTAAATAAACAATGCCTAGTTTAATGAAAGGAATGGTTGCAAAAAAGCAAACAAAAAAAGATCTTGAAGACAAGATTGCCGAATTAGAAGCAAAGCTAAACTCACTTTCTACTCAGCTAAGTAAACCTGCTGAGACAAAGCCAGCTGAAGTTAAACCAGCAGAAACAAAACCTGCTGAAACTGCTAAACCAAAACCTACTTTACCAAAAGGTTCTGAAACTGCAAAACCAGCTGAAACAAAACCAGCTGAAACTGCAAAACCAAAACAAACCTTGCCAAAAGGTATGGAGGAAAAACCAGCAGAAACACCAAAACCAGCTGAAACATCTGCACAACCACCAGCAACTGTGCAAGAAGCTTTAGAGAAAGCATACTATGAAGCTCCAATGACTGATTTCCATCAGTATAGAGCAAGAGTTACAGGATATTCTCCAGCACCTAACAGATACTTTGTTAGAAAGACTGCTCCTGTTGGAAAAGTTCCAACTACAAACTGGAATGAACAAAAAACCAAAGTACCAGGTTACACACAACCATCAAACCAATACTTTGCAACAAGAGCAAGACTAGCCGGACATCCAGCTGATAAATTCTTTGGAGGTTTTAGTGGTGGTACCCTTAATGTTGAAGGCGTAAGTGCACAAACACAACAAGCACCTCCTGCAGAACCACCAAAACCAAAAGGTACACTTCCAAAAGGAATGGGTGAAACACAACAAGCTCCTCCTCAAACTAGCTCTGGTAGTGATGACGGAAAATCTAGAAAACAAGAACTTGAAGATTACGAAGCTGATTATCTGCAAAGAATTGAACAACAAAAAGCAGATGATGAAAAAGCATATCAAGAAATGATTGAAGAAGAAGCAAAAGCACAAGCTCAAAAAACTCGTGGCAGTTTACCAAAAGGATTTGAACCTGCAGCTGAATCTGCTCCAGAACCACCAAAACCAAAAGGTACACTTCCAAAAGGTTTCTAGTTTCTTACAATCTTTTTCTTTACTTTTTATTTTAATTTAGAAAATCATCTAACACTTGTTTTGAATGTCCAGCTGGTTTTACTTTGGGATAAATTTTGAAAATTTTTCCTTTTTCATTTACCAAAAATGTACTTCTCATAACCCCCATGTACTCTCTTCCCATGAATTTTTTCTTTCCCCATACTCCAAATGCTTTTGAAACTTCTTTATCTACGTCTGCTAATAGTGGATATTTGATTTTCATTTTATCACAGAATTTTTTATGAGAATCTACATCATCTGGGCTGATTCCAATGATTTCAATTTCTTCTTTTTGGAATTTTTTATAATCTCTTGAGAACTCGTCTGCTTCTGTAGTACATCCTGGAGTGAAATCTTTTGGGTAAAAATAGATGGCATGTTTTTTTCCTTTAAAATCTGAGGATTTGACTTTGTTACCATTTGCATCATTTATTGAAAATTTTGGAACTGGATCTCCTTCTGAAATCATGTTTTGAGATTTTTTTTCTATAGTTAATTACTTTTTCATAGACTGGATCAAAATTTGAGTACGAATCTTTTATATTGTAACTGGATAGGATTTTGCTCATGGTTAGTCCACGAAATTGGCTTGCTGAAGCAATAGCAACTTACTGTTTGGTATTCTTTGGTCCATTGTCAGTAATTCTGTCAGTGGTAGCATTTGGCGATGGATTATCTATTGATGCAATTATTATGATATCCTTAGGACACGGTTCAGCTATTGCCCTAATGGTTTATGCATTTGGACATGTTTCAGGTGCACACATCAATCCTGCAGTAACCATTCCTATGATGATTACAAGAAAAATTGGAATCGCTGATGGTATTGGTTACATTGTATTTCAAATAATTGGAGCAGTTGTTGCAACTGCATCTCTTGCTGCTATCTTCCCTGAAATTGGAAAAGAAGTATTCTGGGGTGCACATGGTGGTCCAAGTGAATTAATTAACAATAGCATAATGTCTGCATTAGCATTAGAAATTATCTTCACATTCTTCCTAGTCACAGTAATTTTCATGGTAGCAGTTCACAAAAAGGCTGCTGCAGGAATTCATGGAATTACTATTGGTGGAATGGTCTTTGTACTTCACTTAATTGGTGTTCCACTTACCGGAGCATCTATGAATCCCGCAAGATCTTTCTCTCCAGCATTAATTGCAGGTGATGCAGGATTGTGGGAAGTTCAATGGTTGTACTGGGTAGGACCGATAGTTGGTGGTATTATTGCTGGATTGATTATGAATTACATCTATGTCAATAAGGCTGAAAAAGAAGCGTAATCCTAACATTTTTAAAAATTTAAAAATATTTTTTATTTGATGAGTTCTTTTGAAGATATTTCTAAAATGTTTCATACAGAACATGAGAAATTACTTTCTCTAATGGATTTGACTAGTCAAAAATCTGATTTGTCTTTACATGAAATAGTTGAAACATACTACCAAATCATGAATATGACTTCTATGATTACAATGCTAAAACAACAACTTGACTCAAATGATCACAAATCACTACTAGATGAAATTACAGAAATTGAAGCATTAATTTCTAAGAAGTTCAATGATGACATTCACCCACAAATTCTACAAAATCTAACAAAATCTATCCAAGATACTACTACAAAACTACAATCTGATACTTCTGGAAAATCTCCAGAAGAAATTGAGGATAATGCAAAGCAGTTTGAAGAACTTCGACAAAAAATGAGTACTAAGGAATTTGTAGAACAATATGGTCAAGGATTGTCACATGATTAAAGAGATTGCACAAAATCTAGTTACCCTAAAAAAAGAATTTGCAAAAACATATGATGGAAAAAGCCAAATTCAAGAAATAATTCCGACGACAAAATCTAATTTATTTCCGATTGATGATTTGGAATCTCTCCATAGTTTTGCAAAAAATAATCCAATTTACTACAATTCTTATGAAAAAACTATCTCTGATGTTCCTTGTATTGTTTATGAGGGTGACATTAACAAATATTGGTTAAACAGTATTCAACATGGTTCAAGTCGAGCACCTTTTTCTCCAACCTGGATTTTATCTGCATACATCTGTTCCCTTCATACAAAATCTCTTGGCTACAAACAAGTAGTTGACATTGGTTCCGGTGATGGACGAATTGCATATTGTGCTAAAATTTTAGGGCTTGATTCGTATAGTATTGAGATTGATGATATGTTAGTTGATTTGCAAAACTCTATTTCTAAATCTGCTGGAATAAATTTTAATCCAAAATGCTCTGATGCAATTACTTTTGATTATTCTACAATTGATGTGGATAATACTGCTTTTTTTATTGGAGGTTTGGCTCAAATGGGAGGTGTTGCACTTGCAACTGGAATTCTTGATAACATACAAT
>CAYTNP010000089.1:0-3764 GCA_964439165.1 uncultured Nitrosopumilaceae archaeon
CTAAGAGTTCCAGATAACAAATGCATACTAAAATTGTTAGAAAAATGTAATTTTCTTGTTGGGACTAGTGCAAATATCTCTAATCAAAAATCATCTGCAAACCCAGATGAATGTCTAAAAAACATGCAAGAATTTGATATTTTTGTAGATGGTGGAATTATTGATAGTAAAGGAGAATCTACAATAATTGAGATTGAAAATGGCAAAGTCAAAATTATTAGAGAAGGTTCTTTGAGTAGAGATGAGATTTTGAAATGTTAAATTTAATCATTACATGTGCCAGACATCTAGAACCTGAAACAGAAGAAGAGATGAAGAGTATTTTAGATGAATACGGTGATTCAGATGCCAAAATAACAATTACAAAAATGTCTGGAATATTAACTGGAGAGACAAGTCTTGATCCAGTAAAGGTAGTAAGAAAAATCAAGGAAATGGTTCTAGATGAACCATGGAGTATCAGATATTGTTTAAGAATAATTCCAATTCAAAAAATAGTTGTGACACAAATTGATGAAATTGAAAAGTCTGTTTCAGAGATGTCTCATCAAATTTTAGATGATGAAAAATATAGAATTTCAATAGAAAAAAGGAATTCAGAAATATCCAGCAAGGAAATTATAACAAAAATTGCAAATCAAATTAAAAACAAAGTCTCACTTGATTTTCCAGATAAAGTAGTTTTAATTGAAATTTTAGAAAATAAAACAGGTATTTCTATTTTAAAAAAATCAGACGTACTAAGCATAGAGAAAACAAAACGTAGTATTTCAGAGTAGAATTGCTGCTTTTTCAACTAAAATGTCCTCTAAAGGACTTTTTGAATAAACACAATCAAGATGTTTTTTTGTAATCTTGAAATATTTTTTTAGAAATGAATCATGATTTTTTAGAAATAGGTTTACAGAAATTGGATTTAGTTCGGAATAGAGTTGATTTAGTGTTTTTTTGTTTCCCATAGCAATTAAAATAAAATTTTTCTTGGGCTTTATTCCAACAATATCAATTGCTGAAGAAATTTGTTTTGTTAATGCAAAACGCATCAGGATATCAATTTCAAGCTTGTTTGAGAGCAGTAGATTGTTTTTTTCAGATTCCAAAGACAGTGTTATGATTTTTTTTAAATGAGAATAACTTGCAACAAAATCACTAGAGACTGTCTGTAGTTTTAGTTTTGGGTATTTTTTTCTCAACTCATCAATGAACTTTACATCAAAAGTACCCTTGCCTTTGATTTCCATGATTTGAATCTGTTTTTTGGCAATTTCGCAAAGTAATTTTTTTGGAGCACCACCATGAATAACAGGAATTATGCTAACTAGATCATTGTTTTTGATTACAGCAGTCTCTTTATCCATTGCAGATGAATCAACACCATTAATTGCAATCAAAATATTGTTTACATCTAATTTTGGGGAATCAGAAGGTTGTAACTCTAATAATAAATCAGTTAATTCCTTTATAGAAATATCAGATGCGTCTAGATCTAATTTTTCAGTAAGAAATGATTTCTTTGCACCACCAATTAATTTTACAGTTATCATAATAATCTAATTTAGAATTTGTAAATTAATATTTTAACAATTATTCGGATTTTTCTTCTGTAGCAGTTGTTTCTTCAACAGGAGTTTCAACGACAGTCTCTGTTGAGTTTTCTTCAGGTGTCTCTATTGTTTCTTCAACGGTTTCAGTGATTTCTGCATCAATTGTTTGTTCTCCAGATTGTGAAGCAAGAACTCTTTCTTGTTTTGCTTTTTCTTCACGAATTTCTTTTTTGATAAATTTAGTGATATATCCAGCAATTTCGTTTTTCAAGCCTTTTGAGCGGATAATTGAAATTTGATTTAGGGCTTTTTTGTTATCAGCAAAATCCTCTCCAAACTTGGATTTGTGTTCTCCAAGTACCTCGTATGAGAGTCGCTTAATTCTATCCACGAGTCGTCTAAAGTTTAGGGTTTTTTATACCTATATTCCAAGAAATGCATTTGAATTTTTTTCTACTAGTGAGGATGTTTCTTCAAATGTCTTTCCAAGAATTTTTGAAGCACAAAAAAGTACACTTGGAATGAAGCTTATTTGGCCTGATTTCATTTCAAAACACCTTGAAAACCTTACAGGTCCATCAGTCTCAACAAGAATTTTTGATTCATCTGTTTTAGACAACAAGGTCTGTTTATCATTTGCATAAATCATTACAGGACCATAAGAGACAAAGAATCCCATATCCATAGCTTTTTGAAGTTGTTTTTTGCTTCCATCAAACCAATGAAGCAATGCATGCTTTGTATCATAAGAAGTCATTATTTCAAAAATATCATCAAGACTTTTTCTTGAATGAATAGATACAGGTTTGTTGAATTTTTCTGCACAAGATAATAGTGTTTCAAAAACATGAATTTGTCTTTTATAATCTTCATCTCCATTTGTATAGGTAGGATCTAATCCAATTTCTCCAATTCCAGAAATATTTTTGGAATTTTCATCCATTAATGAAAGAATTTTTTCGTAATCATCACTTGCACATTCAGGATGAATTCCAATAAATGGTAAAACAAGATTACTTTTTTTTGAAAGATTTACTGTTTGTAAAGAATTTTCAACATCCATCGATACACAACAAGCTTTGATTTTTAGATGTTCCATTCCTTTTAAAATAAAATCAATGTCAGGTAGATATTGAGGATCAGACAAATGAATATGCGAATCAAAATTCCAAGTCATTGCTTTATCAATTATTAAAATAGTCTGTATAAATCGATTCCCAGGTGATATTTTTTCACTCATTATCTTTTTTCAGAAAAAAAGAAAAGAAAAGTTATGAAATCATCTGAATTAGGACTATCTGCAATGTATAGGATTTTAAAAAAAGCAGGAGCTGAAAGAGTAAGTGATGAGTCAGCAGATGAATTAAGAAGAATTATTGAAGAGATTGCAGGAGATATTGCAAAAAGTGCTGTAGATATGGCAGCCCATGCAAGTCGAAAAACAGTGAAAGGTGAGGATGTTAAATTAGCATCAAAGCCATTTGACAAATTATAATCTAAAGAGTTTAATTGTTCATTTTGTGTTTTTTAAAACGGTACTCTGGCAGAACGGTTATGCGTGAGCCTGCAAAGCTTATACAAGGGGGTTCGACTCCCTCGGGTACCTTATCTAACTACTACTTTGCCTTCCATCCAAGGATGTAAAGTACAAAAATAATCAATAGTTCCAGATTCATCAAATGTCAAAGTATATGATTCAAAAGGATCTAAATGTCCACTATCAAAAAGTTCAGTTGGAGAATCATATAGACCAGAAGTTACACTATGAAATGCAGAATCTTCATTGACCCAAGTTACAGATTCACCAGAACTAATTGTGATTACAGATGGAATGTAACATCTATCAATTTCTTCACATCCAGGGCGAGAAACTTTGGTTGGCATGATAACATCACCTCCAGTCATAACATCAGGTTGAATATCTCCTTGCATCAAATATGTTGGATTTGATTCAGGGACAGGTTCTGGTTGTGGTTCCATATCAGTTGAAAAACCAACAGCTAATGAAACAATGATTGCTATTCCAATTATACTTGAGGTAATTATTTTTTTTATCAAATCCATTCACATCCAAAACTGAGTTATTACATAATTACCAAATTCTCTAAATATATAACATATTAGAAAAGAAATGGCACAAAATCCAAATGGATTATTAGAATACATTCCAGGCTCACATGCTCTTTTAGTACAAAAAAATTCCAGTCCACCATTAGAAGG
>CAYTNP010000090.1:0-3752 GCA_964439165.1 uncultured Nitrosopumilaceae archaeon
TTGAATCCTGCATCACTTAGTGCATCAGCTAAATACTTTGCATTTTTGATTACTTGAGTTGCATAGTCTTTTCCAAATTCTAGAGCTTCTGCAAATGCAACTGCTTTGCCTGCCATATGATGAATGTGATGACTGCTTGTAAGACCAGGAAACGTTGCCTTTTTGATTACCTCTTCGTGTTCTTTAGAACCTAAAACTAGTCCACCTTGAGGTCCATACAATGTCTTGTGAGTACTCATAGTCATAGTGTCAGCTCCCTCTTTTAGTGGGTCTTGGAATTTACCACCTGCAATTAATCCTGCAACATGGGCTGCATCATAATTGATGTGCATATCATAACTTTTTAGAAAATCAGATAATTCTTTGACAGGATGTGGAAACAAAAACAATGAACCACCAAACATTGCCATCTTTGGGAGACGATTTGCTTTTTTGAGATCTTTTACTTTTTGTTTTGTTTTATCTACATCAATAGTCATCTCTTCGGCATCAAACGGATAAAACTCGATTTCTAACCCATGAACCAATCCAGCAGTTCCTGAATGCTCTTTTTTACCATGAGAAATGTGACCTCCAGCAGGAATTGATGGTGCAAGCATTACATCACCTGGATTTGTAAATGCAGAATAAACTGCCAAGTTTGCAACAACTCCTGAAATTGGTCTGACATCTGCAAATTTTGCTTTGAATAATTTTTTAGCTAATTTCATACACTCAAACTCTACATCATCAATGTAGACACATCCAGCATAGACTCGCTCTCCTGGCCAGCCCTCTGCATAACGATTACCAAAATCTGAAATTATTGCCTCTCTTACTGCAGGGCTAGGAATATTCTCACTTGCAATTAATGGAATTGAATTTTCAAACCATTTGTGATGTTCTTTTAATTTTGAGAAAATTTTATTGTAAGACTCTTTATTTTGAGACTTTGCCATAATTTGCAGCAAAATTTTCCCAATTTAAAAACACCGATAATTTTGGAATTTTTTGGGATCTTGATCTGGAAGGTATAAAAGGGGAATCTAGAGTTTTTGCACATATGGGTATGCAAGCTACATCAAAAGGAAATATGCCAGTTGTTCTTCTCAAAGAAGGCGGTTCTGAAACCAAAGGCCGTGATGCACAAAAAAACAACATCGCAGCAGCTAAAATTGTAGCAGAAATTGTTCATACCAGCCTAGGTCCACGAGGAATGGATAAGATGCTTGTAGATTCTCTAGGCGATGTTACTATTACTAATGATGGTGCAACCATCCTAAAAGAAATTGATGTTCAACATCCAGCAGCAAAGATGCTAGTTGAGATTTCTAAAACTACAGACAATGAAGTAGGAGATGGAACAACATCTGTTGTTGTTCTAGCAGGTAGTCTACTTGAGCAAGCTGAATCACTAATTGATCAAGATGTTCATCCAACAATAATTGTTGATGGTTACAGAAAGGCTGGAAAAAAGGCAAAACAATTCCTTGAAAGTATCGCAGAACAAATTAACTCTAATGATAAAAGCACACTTACAAAAATTGCAAAAACTTCAATGCAAACTAAACTAGTTAGAAAAGACTCTGATCAATTAGCAGAAATTGTTGTAAAATCAGTTCTTGCAGTAGCAGAAAAGACTGCTGAAGGTTATGATGTAGATATTGATGATATTAAAGTAGAAAAGAAAGCAGGCGGTTCTGTTAAAGATTCCATGATTATTCAAGGAATTGTTTTAGACAAAGAAGTTGTTCATGGTGGAATGCCAAGAAAAGTAAATGATGCTAAAATTGCTCTAATTAACACTGCATTAGAAATTAGTAAAACTGAAACTGATGCTAAAATTAACATATCAAATCCTCAACAACTAAAATCATTTTTAGATGAAGAAAATAGAATGCTAAAAACTATGGTTGACAAAGTTATTGGTTCTGGTGCAAATGTAGTTTTGTGTCAAAAAGGACTTGATGACATGGCACAACACTATTTAGCAAAAGCAGGAATTATTGCAGTTAGAAGAATTAAAGAAAGTGATCTTAACAAACTTGCAAAAGCAACTGGTGCTAGAGTTGTTACAAACCTAGATGATCTCTTTGAGAAAGATCTTGGTAGCGCTGAACTAGTTGAGGAAAGAAAAATTGAAGAAGACAAATGGGTATTTGTTGAAGGATGTAAACATCCAAAATCAGTCACTTTACTCCTACGTGGAGGCTCACAAAGAGTAGTAGATGAAGTAGAGCGTTCTGTTCATGATTCACTTATGGTTGTAAAAGATGTAATTGAAAAACCAGAAATTGTTGCAGGTGGCGGTGCTCCTGAAACATTTGCTGCAACTAAACTTAGAAACTGGGCAAAATCCCTTGAAGGCAGAGAACAACTTGCTGCTGAGAAATTTGCAGACGCATTAGAGGCAGTTCCATTAGCATTAGCTGAAAACGCTGGAATGGATCCAATTGACACACTTACTGTTCTTCGCTCAAAACAACAGAAAGGAGAAAAATGGACTGGAATTGATGTAATGAAAGGAAAAATTGCAAACATGAAATCAAGTGATATTATTGAACCACTAGCAGTTAAACTTCAAATTGTTTCTGCATCTGCAGAAGCTGCATGTATGATTCTTAGAATCGATGATGTTATTGCCACTCAGAAATCCGGTGGAGGTCCACCTGGCGGTGGTGAAGGAGGAATGCCACCTGGTATGGGTGGAATGCCTGGAATGCCACCTGGTATGGGTGGAATGCCTGATATGGGCGGAATGATGTAAGTAGTTTTTTAAAAAATTATTTTTAAAAAGTTTATTTGATTACCATATTTACGAATCTCATTGAGCAAAACATCATCTAAAGCACTAACTGGATTCAAGTACATCTATCTAGTTGCATTTTTCACATTACTTTCAGGATTCTTTTATCCACTAATTACAAACACAAGTTTTGATAGTGTGGTAATTGGAGTACTGGTTTTGTTTGTAGGTCTTGCTGGTGGAGTCTTGCTTTACAAAGCTGCCACATCTGAGAAGAAAAGAGAAATATTTCTTGGTGGTGGATTTGCACTAATTGGAATATCGTTATTCTATATTTTCCAACTCACAGGTCGAGTCTAGACATCAAAGTACAGATAAAACTCGTGAGGATGAGGTCTGATTGCAATCTCTCTTTGATCTCTTCTTTCTAGCTCAATGATTTTATCAATTACTTCATTTGTGTAAATTGGATTAAGGAACTTTCTATCACTTTCTAATTCATCTAGTGCTTCACCTAAACTCTTTGGCAAAACTCCAATTCCTCTTTTTGCTCTATCTGATTTTGTCATCTTGAAAATATCATCACGAACTTCATCTCCTGGATCCATCTTCTTTTTGATTCCATCTAGCCCTGCAGCTGTAACTGCTGCAAATACAAGATATGGGTTTGATGATGGGTCTGGTGCTCTAAACTCTAATCTTTTGAGATTGGCATATTTTTTTCCTGTAAGATGTTTTGGAACTCTAACTATTGCAGAACGATTTCCTGAACTCCATGCAATGTATGCAGGAGCTTCATACCCTGGAACCAATCTATGGTAAGAATTTGTAGTAGGATTACAAATTGCAGATAATGCTTTTGCGTGATTAACAATACCTCCACAAAAGTATCTGCCTAACTGACTAAGTTCAATCTCATCGTCTGGATCATAAAATGCATTGTCTTTACCCTTCCACAAACTTACATTGACGTGCATTCCAGAACCTGAATCCATTGCAATTGGTTTTGGCATCATTGTTGCAACTT
>CAYTNP010000091.1:0-3738 GCA_964439165.1 uncultured Nitrosopumilaceae archaeon
AATCCTGGTGAAATTACACCTGCATCACCTGTAAATGTACTTGGAAAAATTATCTCACCGGATAAATCTATACTAGATATTGCTGATGGTAAAAAAGCAGAGTTTGTCTTACAAAGATAGATTATTCTTGAATTGGAACTTCAATAATGTCTGATTCTAAGACATAAGCTTTGAAATTTTTATTTATTCCTGAATAAATTATCCACACAACTGGATTGCTGTGCATAAATTTTTTATCTGTATTTGATGGATATGCTTCAGAGTTTGGATGGGAATGAAAAATTCCAATAACATCTAGTTTTTTTTCTTCAGCAATTTTGTATCCTTGAATAAGTTGCTCATTTGATATTGTAAAATTTACTGGTGACTCTTCAATATTTTCAGTCAAAAATACTTCTGAAACACTCTCATCATTCCCATATAGTATGGCACATGACTCATTTGGAATTTCATTTTCTGCATGTTGTGTTAGAATTTTTTTAATTGACTTTGATAAGATAATTTTTTTCAAATCTATTCTACGTTAACAGTTCCTACCATCCATGGGTGGAATGTACAGTAATAATCATAACTTCCTGCCTCTGTAAATGTAAATTCAAAACTATCTCCTGCCATCATCATCTCTGAATCAAATACTCCTGTTGCATCTGCAGGTGGCATACCTGATGTTACAGTGTGTACGGTGTTATCTGCATTATCCCATACTATGGTTTCTCCAGTAGATACTGTGATTACTTCAGGATCATAATAGATTTGTCCATCTTCTGGAAGTGCTGCACCTTCTGGCATTATTACTTTGATTGGTTCTTTAGCTGCTTCAATGATTAATGTTGAAATCATCCAAGGATGAACAATACACAAGTATTCGTATTCTCCAACTTCCAAATCATTTGTGTCTAAAGTGTAAACATCACCTGCACCCATTAAACCTGAATCAAATGTTTCTCCAAAGTCTGCAGAACTAGTAACAGTATGAGATACGCTATCTACATTAGTCCACTCTACCACATGTCCCTGCGACACTGTCGCAACATCTGGTTTGTAATCTGGACTACCTTCTGTTGCAGAACCTTCTAAAATTTCAATTGCAAATATTGGTCCTGTTGGTGCAACATCTGCTTCTTCTGGTTCTTCAACCACTGCTTGTGGTATCATGTATGTGTCTGGACTAACAAATCCAAATGCTAACCATGCAATAATTCCTGTTGCAGCTGCCATTCCTGTAATTGCACCAATTGGTTTTAGATATGTTTGATGCTTGTGTGCTATGTATGCAATTAGAATTGACGGGAATGCGATTGCCATTAAAATTCCTGCAATAGTTACTGTAAAGTTTGATGTATTCATTGTAAATGCAAACATTCCAAATCCTAGAGCGATTGAAACAATAACCAAAGTCGTTGCTTTTGCTCTATTACTAGTTGAGACCCCGCCATCTAAGATACCTGTGGCAAGAATAATTAATCCAATAAACATGGTAAGTCCTGTCAATGCATGCATACCATCAATGAATGTGTGAGCAAGACCTGCGTATGAAATTACAACGCCAGCTAATCCTATAGCTGTTAGTCCCATTCCAGGCATCATGAGGTCCCAATTACTCATTTAAAGTAGCTGGCTGGACTGAGATACTTATTCCTTTTGAAATAGCATAGATCAGCTAGACGAATAAATTAAATGCCTTTGGACGAGGATAGAGTGAGATTGGGATTTAAAGAAATTGTGGAAATATCTAAACCACGTATAGTTGTTCTTTTAGTAATTACTGCTGTTACTTCGATGTATGCAGCAAGTAAGCTAGTAAATGATGCACCTGATCTTCAATTAGTAGATTATTTGCATATTATAATTGCCGGAGCTTTAGCATCAGCTGGTTCTAGTGCATTAAACCACTATTATGATAGAGATATTGATCCTAAGATGACTCGAACTAATACTCGACCAATTCCTTCAGGACGAATGGCAGCATCCCATGTTTTGATTTATGGATTGATTGTAAGTTGTATTTCTGTGATTTATGGATACTTTGCATTTAATGAGGCAACTGCATTTTTTATTGCGTTGGGAATTTTCTCTTATGTTATAATTTACACTGCATGGTTAAAGCGTCTAAATTCCTCAAATATTGTAATTGGTGGTATTGCTGGCAGTGCAGCAGCTTGGGCAGGATGGGCAGCAGCTACTGGTACTCTTGACTTGTTAGGTTTTTTGGTTGGATTTTTAGTATTTGTATGGACTCCTTCACACTTTTGGTGTCTTGCAATGAAAATAAAAGACGAATATGCACAAGCAAATGTTCCAATGTTGCCTGTAGTTATTGGAATGCAAAAAACTTCTAAATACATTTTAGGAAATACAATAATTTTACTTCCATTTTCATTAATACTGTCTTTTATTCCTGATGGCATGGGATTAGTTTACACAATTATTGCTGCAGTCTCTGGTGGATTGATGTTAGTTTATCATTACAAATTAACAAAGACTCCAACTTCTGAATTTGCATGGAAAGCATACAAGGTAACCGCTCCTTATCTTACAATCATATTTGTTGCAGTTGCATTAGATGCAGCATTTCATGTGCCGCTATTTTAGAAATTATTTATCAATTCCAGGGAAGCTGGCCTCATAATCTTTTTCCATTACTTCCTTGTTTTGCTCTTCGATTTTATCTACTACTTTTTCCTCAACTACTATCTCAATTCTTCTCTCTTCTTTTGTAATCCATGCTACTTTGATTAATCCTAAAATTTCTAAATCTAGTAAAATTTTGTTAAATCTATCTTCTGCAATTCCAAATCCATCTTTTGTTAATGATTTGTATAATTCCAAATCTGTTAATGACTTGGCTTCTTTAATTTTATCAAATACTGTATTTCTTATTGGTATTGCCATTTTTTATCCGTAGAATGATTTATCCCCTGACTTTGGTACAACGTTAGATATACTTTCCTTTACTGTGTTGTACCATTGATCAACTTCTTTAGTAATTGATGGTCTGACTTGTTTCAAACTATTTGCAAAGTCTTGACTAGAAATTTTTGGTGAATTGTTTCTCATTGCTTGAACTGCTGCTTCTCTACAAAGAGCTGCCAAATCTGCACCTGTATAATTTTGAGTAGCGACTGCTATTTCTTGTAATTTTACATCACTAGTTAGAGGCATCTTTTTTGTCAATATCTTGATAATTTCTAATCGTCCTTTCTCATCAGGTGGTGTTACATACAAAACTAAATCTAATCTACCTGTTCTTAACAATGAACTATCTACAACATCTGGCCTATTTGTAATTCCAATAACTACGACTCTTGATGAAATTCCTTCTTCAATTTCTGTTAATAGTTGACTGAGGATATTCTCTCCTACCCCTCCCTCGCCTGATTTACTTCGTGCCAACGAATCTAACTCATCAAAAATTACTACACATGGAGATGATGCTTTGGCTTTTCTAAAAATTTCTCTTATTGCTTTTTCTGATTCTCCAATCCACTTTGATAAAATCTCAGGACCTCTAACTAGAATCATGTTAGCTCCAGTCTCTGTTGCTAATGCACGTCCAATCAATGTCTTTCCACATCCTGGTGGTCCGTAGATTAGTGCACCTTTTGGAGGCTTGATTCCCATTTTAGTAAACTTTCCTGGCTCTTTCATTGCCAAAATCAAATTATCTGTAAGTGATTTTTTGACATCATCTAATCCTCCTACATCTTTCCACCAAATTTTTGAGCGTTCAACATAAAA
>CAYTNP010000092.1:0-3705 GCA_964439165.1 uncultured Nitrosopumilaceae archaeon
TTTTTTTATTAATTATCCGCAAGAATATAAGTAGGCAAATCAGTTTACGTACATGCCACTTAAGCGTGCAAGTAGAGGACGAACCAAAGGAGGAAAAGGATCTTCAGGTGTTGTACAATGTACAAACTGTGGACAAACAGTTCCTAAAGACAAGGCAAAAAAAGTCACATCCAAATTAAATTTGGTAGAACATACATTGGCTAAAGAATTACGTGCACAAGGAGCATACATTGCATCACCAACAGTTCTAAAACACTATTGTATTTCATGTGCAATTCACTTTAAAATTCTAAAAATCAGATCAGCTGACAATAGAAGAAAACGTGGAAAACTACGTTAGTTATTCTTCGATATTTTTTGTAGTTACAATCATTCTTTGAATTAGAGTTATTGCTGCAATTATTACCACAATAATTACTGCATATTCCATAAACCCAATAATTCCAATAAATGCAATTACCAACAATCGTTCTGCACGTTCACCAATTCCGACACCTTGCAGTTTTACTTTTATGATATCTGATTTTGCACGAGCATAACTAACAAGTAACGATAAAGTGATTGCAAGAAATACCAAATAAGGTTCAGCATATCCGCCAACTAGAATTCCTAAAAATATTGCAACTTCTGCAATTTTATCAAACATCGAATCAAGGTATTCACCTTTTTGAGAAGTTTTTCCAGTGACTCGAGCTACTTGTCCATCTACCATATCAAAGAATCCAGAAACAAGCAACAAAACACCACCAATAATTAATCCAAATTCAATTCCCATTCCATATACGATTGCAGAAAGTAATGCAAATCCTAATCCAACTGATGTCCAAAAATTAGGAGACAGACCAGTAGCAGCAAATCCTTTACCTATTTTTTCTAAAGTAGGTTTTAGGGCGCCTCTAAGATTGTTTAACACGAGATACCCTCAAAACACCATCTAATAAAGTCACCAGAGCAAAATAGACTCAGAAATTTCTAATTTTGTGCTAAATTCATTGCAATTAATGTAGACATTATTTTTGCAGCAAGTGAAGCAGTTGCTCCATTATCATGATATGGATTCAACTCTACAATGTCTACTCCTGTAACTTTGGTTTCATTAAAAGAAGAAATCAAATCAAAAAGTTCTCGTGAGGTTATTCCAACTGCTTCAGGGTTTCCTACGCCTGGAGCAAATGCAGGATCCAACACATCAAGATCAAAACTAGAATAAATAGAATCAAAAGAAGACACATGGTCACGTAATAATTGAGGACCTTTGCCTTCACGAATTTCTTTATCAGAAATTGTTTTGATGTTGTGTTCTTTTAAAAATTCCAATTCTTCTGCAACAAATGCTCTTGCTCCAACATGTAAAATATTATCAGCACCTTTATCCTCAACTATACGTCTTAGATAAGATGCATGGCTAAGTTTGATGTCTGCAAATTCATCACGTAAATCATAATGAGCATCAAAGACAACATATCCAGTTTCTTTTGGAAAACTAGGATATGTTCCGTATGTGATAGAATGTTCTCCACCTAAAATGAATAGTTGTTTTTGTTTTGCCACAAGTTCTGTTGTAATTTTTTTTACCATGTCAATCATTTCAGAAGCTACAACAGTATGTCGTGTATTTCCCAAATCCTCAATGTTTGCAGTCTCTAAATCGACACCAAGTTCTGGATGAAAGATCTCAATATTGTTAAAAGAATCACGGATTGCATCAGGGCCAAATCTGCATCCAGGTTTGTATGAATGAGTTGCATCAAAAGGAATTCCAAAAACTGTTGCAATAGGTTCTGTATCATCATCAGATGAGGTAATCAAGGGATTTTTGTTCATGTATAAATCAAGAAAACTCATAATCTACACCATTAGTTGAGGTCTCTTTGAGAGATGTTTAGGTAAATTCAGACCAGTGAAAGGTTTTCCTTTTGTTTGCTCTTTCATCTCATTTAGAAAATCATCAAAAGAAATGTCTCGAACATCACCTGTTTGTCTATCTCTAATACTAAGATGTTCTGAATTTTTTTCTTTTTCACCAATTACCAAGATATATCGAATCCATTCTTTTTCTGCTTCACGAATTCTCTTTCCAATACTTTCATTTCTATCATCAATATCCACACGTACATCATTTACAGAAATTCTATCAGCTAAATTTTCACTGAATTCATAAAACTCATCTTTGAGTGGAATGATTCTCACCTGAGTTGGTGCAAGCCATAATGGAAATGATGGTTTTCTGCCTTCTTTAGAATCCTTTGCAGCTTTTTCTAATAATGCATAGATAATTCTCTCAATTGCACCACTAGGAGAATTGTGTAAAATGATGGGGTGTTGTTTTTTGTTATTCTCATCAACAAAATCAATACCATATCTGTCACCATTTTCAACATCAATTTGATCAGTAGATAGTGCAGATGCTTTTCCTAGATTATCTATGAAATTAAATTCCCACTTTAGTACAAAATAAAAGAATTTTTCTTTCCACATTTCAACTAGAACAGGTTTTCCATGTTTTTTGACTAGTTCTTCAATAGAGGATTTATTTTCATTGTAAAAATCCTCAGTAAATCTAATTGCCATATCATAATCAGAATCTTCAATACCTAATTCACGAAGAACATTTTGAGATAATTCAAAACGAACTTTGATTTCATCAACTGCTTGAGGTAAATCTTTACAAAATGCATGACAATCAGGCATTGTAAATGCTCTTAGACGTCTTAATCCAACTAATTCACCGGATTGTTCTCGTCTAAAACTATACCTTGTTAATTCATAGAGTTTGTATGGCAAATTTTTGTAGGACATTTGAAATTGATTTGCCATCAAGAATTGACCAAAACAAGCAGCAAATCTCAAAAATAATTTTTTTCCATCTGAATCAATATTGTATTGTCTTGCAGGAAATCGATTAAAGTAACTGACCATACTTGGATGTTCTGAATCATACATGATTGGAGTTTCAACTTCATATCCACCATACTCTTTTACTTTATCAGTAACAAATCTCTCAATTAATGATTTGATCAATCTTCCATTTGGAAAGAATCTCATATTTCCTGAATCAGAAGCTGGTTCATAGTCTGCAATTGCCATTTTTTTCATTAATGCTACATGTGGTGGAGGTTCATCAACATGACGACTTTTTGCAGATTCATATTTTGCTAAAATTTCTAATTTTTTATGATCTTTAAAATCAAAATCACCAATATTTACCATAGTTCCATCAGGAGACATTATCTTCCAAAAAGAACGAATTTTTGATTCACCTTTTAGTGCATCAGAAGTTATTTCTGAATCATCTGATTCTACAGAATCTTTTGTAACAACTTTTGAACTCTCAGCTAATGGATGACCTTTTACTTGTAATTTGTAAGATTTTGTCCAACCAAATGGAGAATGTGAAACTTCATCAAGATCAGATGCACCTTTTTCCATTTCAGAAAGTAATGAGATTGCCACTGAGGGTTTAGCCAAGTTTGAACTAAGATGGGCATAAGGGTATAACAGTAATTTTTTACAACCAATTTTTTCCATAGAGTTTTTTATCTGAGTAATAGCATTTTGTGCAACAGATGAATCATCACCATCTTCAATTGCAACAAATACAACAACTAATTCTTCTAACTTGATAGTTTTAGGATCATCAATGTCCTCAGCAGATCGTATCTCTTTTTTTGTTGGAGTATACTCTATACTATCACAGTGTAGTTG
>CAYTNP010000093.1:0-3650 GCA_964439165.1 uncultured Nitrosopumilaceae archaeon
TTATTCAAATTCCACTTCCAGATAAAGAAAGTAGAAAGAGTATTTTGAAAATTAATGCTGCTAAAATACCAACAATTACTGAAGAGGGTGATCCAAATCATGTTGATTTCGAGAAACTTGCTGATTTGACTGATGGACTTAGTGGTGCAGATACAGCATCAATTGCAAATACTGCAGTTTCTCTTGTTATTCACAAATACTTGGATTCACATCCAGATGTCAAAGAAGTTGAAAAACAGTCTATTGATGCAAAAGTTGAGATGAAACACTTTGAGGAGGCAGTAAAGAAAGTAAGAGAACAAAAAGAGCTCAAGTTAGGCGAAAAACTAGTTGCATCCTATTACAGGTAGTTTTAATTAAATAACAAATCTAAATTTTGTAAATGTCAGAATACAGAGGATATGAAGATAATTCATTAGAATTTCTAAAGAAAAATCAAGTCATAGTTGGGGATTCTGTAAAAATTCTTACAGATATCACATATTCAGGCATAATTATGCCTAGATACGAACACAGTGATGATAAACATATTGTTTTAAAATTGAATAGTGGATATAATATTGGTTTAGAAATATCTAAAATTAACAAAGTTGAAAAAATCCAAACTAACAAAAAAAATACACCTACAGAAAATAAAGTTGAAAAAATTGAAGGTTTACCAAAAATTTTATTGTTATCAACAGGTGGAACAATTGCAAGTAAAGTTGATTATAGAACAGGTGCAGTTACTCCAGTTTTAACAGCAGAAGAATTGAATTCTTCAGTTCCAGAGCTAGCAAAAATTGCAAATATAGATGCTGAAGTATTGTTTTCAGAATACTCTGAAAACATAATGCCAGAGCATTGGTTAAAAATTGCAGAAAAAATTAAAGAATTTTCAAAATCAGATTATTCAGGAATTATTATTGCCCATGGAACAGATACAATGCATTATACATCATCATTTCTTTCTTTTGCACTTGCTGGATTTCCAATTCCAATTGTTCTAGTAGGTTCACAAAGATCATCAGATAGAGCATCTTCAGATGCAGCTTTGAACTTGATAGGTGCAACAAAATTTATCATAGAAAATAACACTAAAGGAGTCTACATTGTAATGCATCAAGATGAAAACGATGACACAATTGCATGTCATTTTGGAACTAGAGTAAGAAAAAACCATACAAGTAAAAGAGGAGCATTTCAAACAATTGGAGATAATCCTGCATTTATCATTGCAGAAAATAAAATTCAAAAAAATATGTCTAAAGATTATTTTAAAAAAAATGAATTTCAACCAAAAATTAATCTTGATACAAAAGTAGCACTAGTGAAATATCATCCTGGATTTGATCCAAATTTAATTAATCAAATAATTGAAAATGGGTATAAAGGAATAATTTTTGAAGGTACAGGATTGGGGCATATTGGAAAAGTAATGTATGAAAATGTAAAAAAAGCACACGAAAAAGGGGTATTTCTAGGCATGACATCTCAATGTATTGATGGAAGGGTAAGAATGACAGTTTATGAGAGTGGTAGAGATTTACTAGATTTAGGAATAATTCCATTAGAAGACATGATTCCAGAAGTTGCACTAGTAAAAGCAATGTGGGTAATTGGGAATAATGAAAATGTTGAGGATGTAAAGAAAATTATGCTACAAAATATTGCATCAGAGTTATCAAATTAAAGAGAAAGATATGACAGAATTTTCAATAAACGATGTAGGGGTTAAAGTAGGATTAGAAATTCACCAACAATTATCTACAAATAAAAAATTATTTTGTGATTGTATTCCAATTGATACTGAAGAATATTCTATTAAATTTCAAAGAAAATTACGAGCAGCAAAAAGTGAATTAGGCGAATATGATCCAGCAGCATTATTTGAAAAATCAAAATCAAAATTAATTTCATATTTTGCAAACCCCGAAAGTAGTTGTCTTGTAGAACAAGATGAAGAACCACCTCATGAATTAGATGACGATGCTAAAAATATTGCATTAATTATTGCTTCAGCATTAAAATCAGAAGTTTTTAGTGAAATCTACCCCATGAGAAAGACAGTAGTAGACGGATCTAATACAACTGGATTTCAACGAACAATGTTGATATCACAAGGAGGAGATTTTGCAGTAGAGGGAACAACAATAGGAATTCAATCAATTTGTCTTGAAGAAGATGCTGCTAAAAATTTAGGTGATGAAGGTACTGTTAGAAAATTTGGACTAGAAAGATTAGGAATTCCATTAGTAGAAATTGCTACAGAACCTTTTGAAGTAGAAGCAAAAGAAATTAAAAAAATAGCATTAGGATTAGGACGAATTCTCAGAAGTACAAAAAAAGTGAAAAGGGGTCTAGGATCAATCAGACAAGATGTCAATGTTTCAATTAAAGAAGGGGGAGTAGTAATTGAGGTTAAAGGTGTTCAGCAACTTGATCAATTAGAAAAAGTAGTAGAATATGAGGCTAAAAGACAGCAAGGAATTTTAGAAATTAGGAGAAAATTAGAAAAAATAGACTGGATTCATGATAAAAAAAATGATAGAAAAGACATCACAGAATTGTTTTCTAAATGTAAATCAAAAATTATACAAACTGCTATAAAAAAACAACAGAAAATTTTTGCAATTTCATTTAGAAATATGGGTGGAATGTTTGGATTTACCCCATATGATGGAATAAGATTAGGTAAAGAAGTTGCAGAATTAGTACGATTTTTTGGAATTGGAGGTGTATTTCATTCAGATGAGTTACCAAATTACGGGGTAGAAAAAATAGATATTGAAAATCTAAATAAATTTCTAAATATTGATCAAAAAGATGCTTTTTTGATATTAGCTGCAACAGAAGAAAAAGTACACATTGTAATTGATCAAATAATTTCTAGAATTCAATTTATCAAAAATAAAGGAATTCCTATAGATACTAGATTAGCTACAATGAATGGTGAAACAAAGTTTCTTCGCCCTAGACCAGGAGCAGCAAGAATGTATCCTGAAACAGATATTCCACCAATAATCATATCAAATGACGAATTAGAAGATGCTAGAAAAAATATTCCAAAATCATGGGATGAATCATTATTAGAATTACAAAAAAAATATGATTTGAATCCTCAATTATCAGAACAAATTTTTGATTCACGATATATTGAATTATTTGAAAAAATTGTTAAAACTGTAAAAGTTAATCCTACATTTGTCGCATCTGTTCTTTGTTCATCAATTACCAATTTAGAAAGAAGTGGTTTAGATTCCAAGTTATTAAAAAATGAAGAAATCAAAAATGTGTTTGAATTATTAGATTCAGGAAAAATTGCTAAAGAATCAATTGATATTATTTTTGAAAATATCATGTCAGGTAAATCAAAAACCACTCAAGAAGCAATGAAAAATGCTGCAATTGAGGCTGTAAATGAATCAGATTTAGAAGAAATGATTAAAAAAATAGTTGAGAAAAATCAAGAAATGATTAAAAATCAAAAAGAAAGAGCAATTGGGCCTTTAATGGGAATTGCCATGAAAGAGCTAAGAGGAAAGGCATCTGGTGAAATTGTTAACAATCTCCTTTTAAAAAATATCAATAAAATTTTAGAAAAATAATAAAAAACATGCGGGAAGTGGGATTTGAACCCACGAACTCCTAAAAGATAAGGATCTGAACCT
>CAYTNP010000094.1:0-3547 GCA_964439165.1 uncultured Nitrosopumilaceae archaeon
TCTGGAAGCATGTATGTTTTCTCAGGATGGAATAATCTTAAAGATATTTTACGAGCACTAGATGATGTTGGTTTTACAACCATTAATCACATTATCTGGAAATATCAGTTTGGAGTAGTTACAAAAAAGAAATTTGTTACATCTCACTATCACTGTCTTTATGTTTGTAAAAATGATAAGAAACGAAAGTTTTTCCCATTTTCTAGGTTCAAAAAAGATGATAAAACAAAAGATGGGCGTAGTTTACACTATAGGGATAAAGAAGATGTTTGGGATATCAAAAGAGAATATTGGACAGGAGATGAGAAAACCCCTACAAAACTTCCTTCAGAAATCATTGAAAAACTCTTAGAGTATTCTAGTGAGAAAAAAGACATTGTACTTGATCCTTTTCTTGGTTCAGGCCAAGTTGCAGTTGTGAGTAAATCTTTGAAAAGAAGATTTGTTGGATTTGAAATTGTTCCTGATTATTACAAATTTGCAAAAAAAAGACTAGACAAAGATTTGTACCGAATCAAAAAATCAAAATAATCTATTTTTTAGTTTCATCTGTTTCTCTTTTACCCATTTTAGTTGAGATGATTTCTCGAAGCTCATCATCTGTTTTTCCTTCAACTTGAATTCCAATTGATTTTGCTATAGTTTCTAATTTTTCTCGTTCAGTTCCAACTGGCCCTGAAATTGTCGGTGTTTGCTCTGATGCATCTTTGATGTGATCTTGAATTTCGTCTTTTGCTTTGTTGTATTCATTAACTGCTTTTCCAAGTTTTTTTGCAGCACCAGGAAGTTTTCCTGTACCTAAAATCAAAATTAATGCAACAAAGATAATGATTAACCATTCACTTCCTGCAATATTTTGTGAATACTCTAGCATGGTCTTTGATATTACAATTTGAAATTAAACGTAATGTCCATACTTGTGCCTAAAATGCCCCTTTAGTTGAATATCAAGAATGAAAAAAAGTAATTGATTTAAATAAATTCAAAACTGCTTACTTTTATGAAGAAAATCGAAGCAATCGTTCCATCCCCAGTAAAAGATGCAGTAATTACTGCAATCAAAAAATGTGGTGTTGGTGGCGTAACTGTTCATCAAGTTCAAGGACAAGGTGCACAAGATCCTCCTCTAGTTGGAGAATACTTTAGCCGAGATATGATTATCTGTGTAGCAGACGATCCTAAAGTAGATGAAATAATTAATGCAATTGCAAATGTTGCTTGCACTGGAACTAAAGGTGACGGTAAAGTCTTTGTGACAGAAGTTGTTGATGCACTGGACATATGCACCAAAAAACGCGGCACAATGGATATCTAATACACAACTTTTTGCGGTTCTAATTTCTTTCTTGATATTATTGCAAGTATCGTTATTCCTATTCCTATAATTCCAAATACTATGTATGGCATATCATTACCAAATGACTGAGTAATTGGACCTCCAATTGTAGGACCTATTGCCCACCCCATACCAAATACTGTCTCATATGCCCCTATGATTTTTCCTGAAATACCTTTCCTGGTTTTACTCAAAATTATCTCCAGTGTTAATGGAAAGAAAATACTAAACCCAAATCCCATCAAAACTAATGCTATTCCAAATGTAATGATTGAATCAGCAATCACTGACATTCCTAATCCTAATGATACTGCAATTGTTGCTGCAATCAAAGTTTGACTTGTTTTTCTTGCAAACTTTCCAGCTAGAGCAAGTGACACTACTCGTGAAATCCCAAAAACAAAAAATAATAACAAAATATCAGTAGCTGACATTCCATTATCATTTAGAAATGCTGGGTATATTGTGAGAATAATTCCAAAAGATGATGTACAAAAAATCAATAAAATTATCACTTCAGGAAATTTCTTCATTTCTTTAATTGATGAGAATGAAAATCTGTCATGATGATTTCTAATTCTCTTCTTTGATGCTAGAAGTGATGTGATTATTCCTGCAGATAAGATGAACGCTGCTATTTGGAATAGTATTCTGTATGTGATATCTAATCCTTCAAGTAGTACTGTTCCAAGTAATGGTCCTACCATAAACCCAATTACAAAAAACATGGTAAACCAAGAGATGTTTCTGACCCTGGTTTTTTCTGTACTCTCATTAGATATGATGGATTCACATGGAGGCCAAAAAAATGCATGAGCCACCCCTGTCAAAATTCTAAATCCCATTATTTCTGGAACTGACTGTGCTATTGATAGAAGATATACTGATGCAGAATTGATTGCAGCTCCAATTGCTAATAGATATCCATTGTTGAATCTGTCAAGAAGAATTCCAACAAAAAGTGGAATGAACATGTATGGAATAAAATTAGTTAATCCGATTAGTCCTAATTCAGAATATGTTGCACCGATGATATTTTTTGCAAATACTGGTAAAATTGGTCCATGCAGTCCATAAGAAATTCCTATGATTAGACCTGTTATGTTTACTAGAATTAGAACTCTGTTCATTTGTATGCTGCAACCATTATTGCCCCACCCATAAGATCTTTCTCAAATTCAACTCTGGAGAATTTCTCAAGCAATAATTTCTCTAGTTTTTTATTTTTAGGCCATCGTTTGTATGTTCCATAAAGAGTTCCAAACTTTAGTCCTAATCTTCCACCAGCTGCAAAGGCTAGAATTGGAAGAATACATCTTAGATAAAATGAAACTCCTGCTCTAAAGAAAGCCTCATCTGGCTTTCCTAAATCAACTATTACAAATCTACCTCCGTCTTTTAGAACTCTATGGATTTCAGAAATTGCAATTCTCAAATTAATTGCATCTCGTAATGAATACCCACATAGAACTGCATCAAACTCTTCATCTCTAAATGGGATATGCTCAAAAACACCATTTGCCATATCTGGTGATTTCTCAAAAAATGTGCTTGTGTTTTTTAACATTGGAACTAGAGGATCATAAAGTGTAATTGAAATTTTTCCATCAGTTAGTTTTAGTGCAGTCTTTGACATGTTGCCAAAACCTGAACCTGCATCTAGAATTTTATTTCCTGGAAGTACTCTTTGTGAAATTCCACGATTTCTATGTTCGACATCTTTTCCTAAAGATATGATGGAATTTACTTTATCATAAATTGGAATAATTTCTCGAAGTACATCCATTACTTCACCCCAATAACTTCCTAAACCCATAATCTATCGTCTCTGTATACCTGCTTGAATAGTTTTCAAATCAAAAACTTCTATTCAGAAGAAAATTTTGCTATATTTTGAGAATAATTTTTCAAATCGTCTTCTGAAATTTTCTCAAATATTTTAGATGCTGATGTAATTTTTGCCATTTTTACATTATCGATATCATCTTTTTTATCTGCTTTTAGATTAATTGCGGCAATTGCTAAGGCAGCTGCCTCATCCAAACTCATATCTTTATTGTAATATTTTTCTAAAAATTCGTTAACATCATCTGAACCTGCACCAATTGCAATTGCTGAAAATTGAACATATGTTCCACTTGGGTCAGTGACATAAACTGATTCACCTTTTTGATCAACACCTGCAATAATCATGGCAACACCATTTGGACG
>CAYTNP010000095.1:0-3479 GCA_964439165.1 uncultured Nitrosopumilaceae archaeon
AATTTTGATTGGGATGATTTTACAACCCGAATTAATTCGGAATTAATTGGTAATCTTGGTAATTTTGTAAATCGTGCATTAGGATTTACAAAAAAAGCATTTGATGGAAAAATTCCTGAAATAACTTCATTTGATGATAAAGATTTAGAAGCAGAACAAAAAATAAAATCACTTGCATCTGATGTTGGTACTTTGATGGAGCAGAATCATCTTGATAGGGCTTTGAAGAAAATTTTAGAATTTTCATCATTTTTTAATCAATATTTTCAGCACAAAGAACCTTGGAAAAAAGGCCCTGGAACTGAAAATTGTGTATTCTTATCTGTAACTGCTGTGAGAAGTTTGGCAGTTGCCATTTTTTCATTTATGCCTGAATCTGCACAAAAAATATGGACTCAGTTGGGGTTGGATGGAAATGTTTCAGAAGTTTCTTGGAATGATATTTCATCTTTTGAAATGAAATCTGGTGACATACTTGGTGAGGCATCTCCATTGTTTTCTAGAGTCGAGGTAGATGATATTGAAAAATACAAAACGCAATTAGGACCTTCTGAAGACACATGACTGTTGTTCCAAGAATTTCAACTCGTGGATACTATGATTTGAGGACTGGAAAAAATATTAAAAATAACAATTACTATTTGTATCCAAAAAAAGATTTCAAAAAATTAGTAGATTCTAAAGAAATTACAATAATGATTCATGGTTTGAGAAACGACAATGCTGGTGCCATAACAAAAGTTTTGTTAGCAAAAAACAGATTACGCAAATTAGGATACACCTTTCCTGTAATCGGGTATAGTTATGATTCTAATACTACTGGTGCTCATTTAATCAAACATGCTAAACGTTCTCTTGCGGTAGGTCAAATAATTGCAAAGAAAAATGGACGGAATCTTGGTAAATTTATTGAGGATTTTAAAACACTAAACCCTAAAATGAAAATTCGATTAATGGGACATTCTTTGGGATCTCAAGTAATTTTAAGCACTTTAGAATATCTTTCAAAAAAGAAACAAAACCAAGGGATTGTGGAGGGCGCTTATCTTTTTGGAGCCTCAATTACTAGTGATGTTCCTTCTTCTAAAAAATACGGAAAAATTTTACAATCTATAATTAATAAAAAAATCATAAATCATTATGCTCCTAGCGATGAAGTTCTAACTTGGGCAGATGACAAAAAATACGTTTTAGGTCCTCTTGGACTAAACGGTGCAATCGGTAAGCCCATAAAAAAATATCATCAAAAATTAGTTAAACCTAAAAATCATAGATTTGCAAGTTATGTTGCAATTCTAAATTTGTATCCATAATTTTTGGTTTACTCGTATGGTTTTTAGAGTCTAGTTTTCATTTGCCAATATTGGTAAAATCTATAAATTTTGTAGTCTTGGGAAAGCAAGATATTGCATCTGAATTTGGAAAAAAAGGAACAGAAACTGATCTTACTCTTTATGATAGAAAAGAATCTAATATCATCAAAACTTGGGTTGCCCCTAGTGGGTTTCCTGAAAAAATACAACCTCTTTTTCAGGCAATTAATCTTGCAGAATATGTTATTTTCCATGTTGACAAATTAGATAAATTTACAGGTGAACAAATTATTGCACTTGATTCATTAAAAAAAGAAAAAGGAATTTTATCTCATACTTTTGATGTTGATGATTCTAAATTAGATGCGATGATTAAAGGAACTGTAGTTGAAAAATATATCAAAGTTGATCAAAACAAAATTAAAGAAGAAATGGATAAACTTGAACCATTTACAAACGAAGGTTCATCTGAAATGGTAGTTGATCATTGCTTTGATGTAAAAGGAGTTGGAACTGTAATTTTGGGAAAGGTAACTAATGGAACAATAAAACAATATGATAATCTAAAACTTTATCCTGCAGGACTTGATGTTTTGATAAAATCTATTCAGATGCACGATGATCCTGTAACTAATTCCATATGTCCTTCTAGAGTTGGACTTGCAGTAAAAGGTGCAAAGCCTGATGAAGTTTCAAGAGGAGATATAATTTCTGCAGAAAATGCAGTGGATATAAAATCTGAAATTGAACTTGATTTTACAAAAAATCAGTTTTACAAAGGCGATATTACAGAAAACCAAGGATGTCTTGTAAATATTGGATTGCAAATAAAGGCTGCAAAATTCACATCCATTTCTCCATTAAAATTAAAATTTGAAAAACCAATCGTTTGTAAATCTGGAGATATTGCAGTTGTTTTAAAACCTGAATCTACTACAATTAGAATACTTGGAAGCGGACCTCTTTCTTAAACCAACATTTTTGTAAATCAAAATATTATTGAAATTCAATGGAACCTGTTCGCTCTTGTCCTGTTTGCCCTAAATGTGGTTCTAAGCGATTTGTACGACTCCCTGGTGAAAAAGTCACCGTAAAATGTCGTTCTTGTGATAAGATAATTGAAATCTAAATCATAGTTAATATTTGCAATATTTTAGTCACTATTATGGCAAAAACATGGAAAGATACTGATATCAGTCTTGACCCAATAAAGAGTCAAACAATTGCTGTAATTGGTTATGGAATCCAAGGTGATGCACAAGCTAACAACATGAAAGACTCTGGTCTTAATGTGATAATTGGTCTTAAAGAAGGCGGTAACAGCTGGAAAAAGGCAGAAGCTGATGGTCATAAAGTAATGTCTGTAGCAGATGCAACAAAGCAAGCAGACATTATTCACATATTGATTCCTGACATGATTCAAGGTCAAGTATACAAAGATGAAATCGGACCAAATCTTTCAGATGGAAAAGCATTGTCATTTTCTCATGCAGCTGCAATCTATTGGAAATGGATTGAAGCACCAAACAATGTTGATTTAATCATGATTGCACCAAAGGGTCCTGGTTCTAAAGTTCGAGAAACATATCTTGATAATTTTGGAACACCAGCTATTGTTGCAGTTGAGCAAGACTTTACAGGAAATGCTTGGGATAGAACATTGGGAATTGCAAAAGCAATTGGAAGTGCAAGAGCTGGACTAATCAAGACTGAATTCAAAGAAGAAGTGGAAACTGATTGGTTTGGTGAGCAAGCAGACCTTTGTGGTGGTGCAGCTTCTATGGTAACAAACGCATTTGAAACTCTAGTTGAAGCAGGATATCAACCAGAAATTGCATACTTTGAGGTTTTACATGAACTAAAACTCATTGTAGATATGATTCAAAGATATGGAATTAATGGTATGTGGAGACGAGTAAGTGAAACAGCACGTTATGGTGGACTAACTCGTGGACCAATGGTCATGGATAAACAAAGCAAAGAGAACATGAAAAAAGTTCTAACCATGATTCAAGATGGAACATTCAATGACGAGTGGATTTCAGAATACCAGAAAAATGGTAAAGATGCATTTGATAAATACATGAAACAATATGACGAACACCAAATTGAAAAAGTTGGTAAAGAAATGCGTAAAATGATGTGGCCTGATTCCACAGAATAATT
>CAYTNP010000096.1:0-3455 GCA_964439165.1 uncultured Nitrosopumilaceae archaeon
GAACTAGGTGTTGTAATGTCTATAATTTGTATACCATCATCTCCATCAGAGGTCACAAGGGCATAGGTGTTACTTCCAATAACTACAGTTGTGACACTTCGAGAGTCACTTAAATTACTAAATGTGTCCCCGTTTGCATCATTGCTATTATCTGCAATTGCAGCAACTGCACTAGGCGAAGATATTGTAGCATGAGCAACATTAGATGATAATAGGGATACAGAAGACAATATTAATACAATAAGAAGGAAAGATAGAATCTTTATAGAATACAATAAATTTAAAAAATTCTAAGAATATTTATTTTTTTTTTTTTGATTATACTGGTATTGTGAATACATCTGTTCATTCCCATCAATTGGGATATAGAATGTTTAGACATTATGTTACCAACTTTGTAATGTATTGGCATACACACTTATCTCACAAATTAAATACAAAATCAATAAAGTTTCAAATGTTTTATTTAATTTGACAAAAAATGATTATTACCAAAAGTTTTCTCATAATTAATCTACACATATTTGTAATTTTCATTTGAATCAAAGCATTACAAAAATTTACTGATAGATGTTTACTAAAAATGATATTTACTATACAAATTTTTAGTAAAAAACAATAGCCACTTAAATATGTTAAATTCATAGCATCACTATGAAAATGGAAGGTGTTCTCTAAATGGCCACAGCTTATGTGCTAGTTAACTGTGAGCTAGGTTCTGAAGAAGCAATAATCTCGGAACTAAAAACAATTGATGGTGTCGTTGAAGTCCACGGCACATTTGGAGCATATGACATCTTAGCAAAGGTTGAATCCTCACAAGTAGAATCATTACGAGAGACAATAACCTGGAAAATCAGGAAGATTCAAAAAATTCGTTCCACATTAACTCTAATGGGAATAGAAGGTCAGGAGTAGGGAATAATCTTGGCAAAGGCATATGTCTTGATGAGTTGCAACCTTGGTTCAGAAAAAGATCTTATTGCAAAACTTAATGCAATAAGTGAGGTATCTGAGGCACATGGTACATTTGGTCTATATGACATCTTGGCTAAAGTCGAATCTAATGATGAAGAAAAAATTCAGAGTGCAGTAACTGGGGTAATTCGAAAATTACCTGAGATAAGATCTACAATGACTCTTACTCGTTCTGAATGTGAAGAACTATTCAAACCTGCTGACAAATTAATCAGTACAATGCTTGGAAAAAATACATCTCAAGCATATGTTGTGATACACACTGAGAAAAGTAGGGAGTACGAAGTTCTAAGAAACTTGGGACACATTCCAGAGGTAAAAGAAGCAGATGTTGTATTTGGATACTATGATGTCTTGTGTAAGGTAGAATCTGACAGTCATAAATCTCTAGAAAAAGTGGTCACAAAGGCTATACGTTCTCTGCCTTTTATCAAGACAAGCATTACTCTCAATGTAATTACAGAGCAAGATTGAGAACATTTTTCTTATATTTTTCTCCTCGTGGGAACCCGTGAATGTATATTGAATCATCATGATATATGAAATTCATTGGTGCAGTAAATGGAAAACCTTGAGAGTCTATTGTGGTAAAATGTCCAGTATGTTCTGTGTTTAAAAATTGTATAATTTTTTCTTTTGAATGAATCTTTTATTTTTCTCCAAAATTCATAATCTATGTGAAATATTAGACTAATTATGTTGTGACAATATAGGATAAAAATAAAAAATCAGATACCAAATGTTCCATCAGAATTTATTGTCATAGTTTTTAAAAATCCGTCATCGCCTCCACCTCCAGTCCCACCACTGTATGCTACTGCAAAAATATCTCCAGTTACGGAAATAAAATCAGGATTAACAGATTTTACAGTTTCAAATTCTAAGGAATTGATTTGTGGATCTTCAGATAAATGCCATACTGATTTGTAATTGCTATTCCAGGTGTTTGACACATCTTGATTAGAGGCAGAATTTGAATTTCCGTAATACATGTAGATTTCAGTATCTGCATCATATGAAATTGAAGAAACTTTTACCCATGCAACTAGTGTGCCATCAGTTGCATCATTTGAAAATGACTCAATTTCATGAGATAATTTTGTAGTACCATCAGATGATGTAAACACAAAGTCATCTCCATCACTTTGAACATTTGCAGTGCTAAGATCAGAGTCATTTGTAATATGAACTAGAATTGGAAAATCAGTTAGATTTGATGTTCCGCCAACCTGGGCATTATCAATGGTAATGGTCTTTCTATACTCCCATGATGTATCATACCATGAAGCAGCATATACATCAGAAAGCAAAGAAATTCCAATTACGCTCAAAATAAAGAAAATTATAAAAAATGATGAATTTAATTTTCTATCCACGTTATTACTTGTCATTTGTAAAACTTAATCAAACCACTAATGTTCAAAGATGATAATCAACAAAGAAACTGTCTTGAATACTGATATACTCAATTTACACAATTACAAATAATGTACAAAAAGATTCTAGTGCCTCATGCAGGTACTTCTGCAGGAGATAAGGCACTCAAACATGCAGTACACATTGCAAAGTATGACTCCTCTGAAATTCTAATTATACATGTTGTAGAATCATTACAAAAACCTCCCACATTTGCATTATCTGGAACAGAAAGCAAGGCACTAGTTAGGGAGTTTAAAAAAGCTGCAAAACAGTCACTGATTAATAGAAAAAAAGAGATGGAAGACAAGGTAGAATTTTACAAATCACAAAATATCATTATCAAATCCAAAGTAGTTACAGGATATGCAGATGAAGTCATTACAAAATATATCAAAAATCAGAAATTTGATCTAATTGTAATGGCAAAGAGGAAAAAATTATCAGGAATTAAGAGACTTTTGTCATTAGGTAGCATTTCAAGAAAAATCGTTGAGATTGGAAAATGTCCAGTATTATTAATTGATGCTTGATTTTTTGTTCACCGACAATGTTATTTTGAGTCCTGCATAGATTTAATCATAGAGTAATGGTTTCTTTACAAATTTTTACAAAGTGAAACAGCTAAGGGTTTGAATAAACCCTTAAAATTTCTGATGCAAAGTATGGTCCATTTAACAGAGATAGTTTTTTGAAAATAATAATGAAGAATATTTCCAAGATATATGAAATATTTTATGTAGAATCAACAATATTTTGATTCCAAATTAATCTCCAATTTGATGTCCACAATTATCACAGCGATTTGATTTTTTATCAAATCTAGTTTCCTTGCAACTAGGACAAGGAGTAAAAGCCATACTAAATTATAGTCATTTGATTTAGTTAAGCATTTTTTTAACATCCTTCTTTAGATAAATTTCCCAATGCAATAACATGAGCAATCTGCCAGACAGGGGTTCTGAAACAAAATAAGGATTTGTGACCATTAGCAGTGTAACGGTTTACTTTTTTTAATCATTTTTTACTTCGATTTTATTTTTATTGAATTTGTTGTAACC
>CAYTNP010000097.1:0-3435 GCA_964439165.1 uncultured Nitrosopumilaceae archaeon
GATTCCATTAGATGCTTTTTTGCATCATTGTTTTTAGCAAGGGACCAAAAAGTAGATTTAGAGCAAGTAGAAGACGATATCAAAATAATCGTAATGAAAGAGGAGTTAACAAACTAGAGTGAAAAAATATGGCAAGAATTGAAAATATTGATGAGGCAACTGCAAGAGTGGAGGCAGCACTATACTCAGCAGGAAGACCACTAAGAATTGAAGATTTGATTAGAGCATCAGGCACAGAATCAAGAACAAAGACAACAGAAATTCTAGCCTCAATTATGAAAAAAGCAAAGTCAGCATTCAAAGCATTAGAGGTGATTATACTACCAGATGGATCATATGTTATGCAATTAAAACCAGAATACAGTTCAACTATCAAAAGATATGCATCAAAACCAGTTTTACCAAATGCAACATTGAAAACTCTATCATACATTGCATACCAACAACCAATTTCATCAAAGCAACTTGTAGAAACCAGAGGATCAGGAGTTTATGCACATCTTAAAGAATTAAGACAATTAGATTTTATCACTCATCAAAATGTAGGGAGATTGAAAATTTTTACAACCACTACAAAATTCCAGAAATATTTTGGAATTCAAGGAGATGTAGAAGATCTAAAATCAAGATTGTTTTCTAAAGTAAGAAAAACAGCAAGTATGGGACAAAAAAACCCAACACCAGAAATTATTCAAAACTAAACTAGTATTTTCCATTCAAGGCTAATTTTTTGCGTTTTGTATAAATTAGAGTAATTAAGACAAATTTCTATGAGAAAGTCAGTAGAGAATTTAGCAACCAGTAAAACAACTGGAGGACGACGTACTCCACTTAGAATTAGAAGAAAATACGAAACTGACAGATATCCAAATGAACCAACCAATGGAGCTCAAGTTACAATTACTAGAAGAATTAGAGGAAATAACAAAAAGACAGCTTTGAAAGCAATTGATTTTGTTAACTTATCATCAGGAGACGCTAAAGTTAAAAAAGTAAAAATTGAAAAAGTTTTAGAAAATGCAACAAACAACGATTACAAAAGAAGAGGCATCATTACAAAAGGTGCAATCCTTGAAACAAAAGAAGGAAAATGTAGAGTTGTTTCAAAACCAGGACAAAACGGAATAGTTAACGCAATTTTACTAAAGGAATAAAATGAAAGATTACGAACACATCGTAATCTGGTTGGATTATTTTAATAAAAATTTAAAAAAATCTAAAGGACGTAGAGTTGGTTTAGAAAAAGCTGTGTTTGATCCTTCACTAAAAGAATTGATGGATGCAACAAAAGCAGCAGGATTTGAAATTACAGAATCAGATGACAAAGTTAGATTTCCTAAAAGACCGTTTGTCAGGTCAGGATACATTGTGTTGCCAAAAGGATCCTCTAAGACAAATATTCTTAACAAAATTTCCGAGAAACTTGTTGCAAAAAGAGCAAAGCAATCAAAATAAAATCAATTCTAGCTCTTAGCTAAAGTAAAGTTGACAGAAGTCTATGATAAGAATACAATAATTATAATTCTTAATTGCAGGAGGTAGGCGAAATAATGCACCTAGCCGGTAGTGGCAGGGTTATCGTTCAACTATCTAAAGAATTAGATGAAGGACAGATACTCTGTGACAAAAAAGGTACTAGAGTTGCAAAAGTAATGGAACTGATTGGTCCAGTAAAGAGACCATTTGCATCAGCTACACCATTAACTAACAACATCAAAAGATACATCGGCACAAGTGTTTTTGCCGCAGAATTTTCTCCTGACAATTCAAAGAAAAAATTTAGGAGAAGAAAAAATTGAACATACTAGAAAAACAAAACTGTCCTGAATGTCAAGCAACAGTAGTTAATGACATGCAGAATGGTGAAATCATCTGCTCTGGTTGTGGCGTTGTAGTCGATGATCAGATTGCAGATTACGGTCCAGAAACAATTAGTTCTACTCTAGAAGACAAGATGAAGTTAGCAAGAGCAACAGGACAAACAACTTATTCTCAACATGACTTGGGAATCACAACAGAAATTTCAATCAGTGCAAAAGACTTTAGTGGAAAAAGAATCAATCACGATGTTGCAAATCAAATGCACAATTTGAGAAAATGGCAACAAAGAGTTCGAGTTTCATCACCAAAAGAAAGACGACTTGCAAATGTTTTAGTCAAAATGGGCGAAACATGTGATGGTTTAGGTCTTTCAAAAAATGTGTTAGAAACAGCTTCTATGATATACAGAAACTTGGATGGTCACATCGAAGTAAAAGGAAAATCAGTTGTTAGCATTACTGCTGCAACAATCTACATGGCATGTAAACAATGTGATGTAGTAAGATCATTAGAAGAAATTTGCAGAGGAATTTGTCCACCAAAAGACGTCAAATCAAAAACAAAACTTGCTTCTAGATACTATAGAACCATGGTTATGGAAATGGGACAAATTGTAGCCCCAGTAGTAACTATGGACAAATACATCTCAAAGATAGCAAACATGACACAAACTGAGGTAAGAGTTGAAAGACTAGCCTTGGAAATTGCAGAAAAAACCAAAGATAGTAGCATTGCAGATGGAAAGGCTCCAAATGGAATTGCTGCAGCATATCTGTATGTGTCATCAGTCCTACTAGGACAAAACGTACTTCAAAGAGACGTCTCAACTATTGCAGGAGTCACTGAAGTTACTATCAGAAATAGATGTAAAGAGATTCTAACAAGTTACAAACTCAAAGTTACTTTGAGACCATCTCTGGCCAAATAATTACACCCCCCTCTTTTCATTTTATTATTAAGAAATTTCCATTAGGATCAGCTAAATTTCGTCGACATTATATAGAGATGAGAATATCTTGCATCATGGCAGTTTTAGAAATCAAAGACCTTCACGTAAAAAGAGAAGGTAAAGAAATTCTCAAAGGTGTTAATCTAAAAACAGGACCTGGAGAAGTTCATGCCATCATGGGACCAAACGGTTCTGGAAAAAGTACACTAGCTTACACATTACTTGCACATCCAAAATACGAAGTTACACAAGGAGATATTTTGTTAGATGGTGAGAGCATTTTAGATTTAACAGCAGATGAAAGAGCAAAAAAAGGATTATTCTTAGGATTCCAATACCCAACTGAAGTTTCAGGTGTAGGATTTTCTCATTTTCTTAGAACAGCTTACAACTCACTTAGTAAAGCATTACAAGGTGATGACAGAGAAGTATTCATTACAGTTAGAGAATTTCAAAAATATCTAAAAGAGAATTTAGAAAAAGTTGGATTAAAAGAAGAATTCTTATCAAGATATCTCAACGAAGGATTTTCAGGTGGAGAAAAGAAACGTGCCGAAGTATTACAAATGGCAGTACTAAAACCAAAAATTTCAATTTTAGATGAACCAGATTCAGGTTTAGATATTGATGCAGTTCAAGCAGTAGCTAAAGCAATCAGTCAAGTT
>CAYTNP010000098.1:0-3346 GCA_964439165.1 uncultured Nitrosopumilaceae archaeon
TTGGAGTATTTTTTGGAGTAACAAATTTTTCAAATGAACCAGAATTAGTAATGGCAGCTACCCCTACTGTAGACCCAGTAGGTCCTGCAAAAATTACAATGAGTACATTTTTGGATAATGGTTCACCAATTATGGGTAATCATGATGCAAAGATTACTTTGGTCGAATTTGGAGACTATCAATGTCATTTTTGTAATGTGTTTTTCCACTCTACTGAAGAAAGTATAGTCCAAAAATATGTAGAAACTGGCAAAGTAAAGATGATTTTCAAAGATTTCAATATTATCGGTCCTGATTCTGTAAATGCATCACATGGTGCACATTGTGCAAATGAACAAGGATTGTTTTGGGAGTATCATGATATTTTGTATAATAATTGGACTGGGGAAAATAATGGATGGGCATCATCAGAGAATTTATTGAGATTTGCACAAGAGATTGGATTAGAGATTGATCAATGGTCTGAATGTATGAATAACGGAACATATTCACAAACTATTCTTGGTAGCAATAATGATGCCAGAGACTTGGAATTAACAGGGACACCTGCATTTTTTGTAATTGGACCTGATGGAAAAACTACAAGACTGTTTGGAGCACAACCACTAGAAACATTTGAGAATATCTTTGAAATAGAGTTAAAAAAATAAGATCGGGATCAGTTTGTGAGTAAAAATTTTCAGAAAAGACACAAAATTTCCTTCCTAGTTAGTGAGAATTTACTCAATAACTTTATTAATTAATCATCGGAGGCAAGCTTATGGCAGCTGGAATTGATGATATTTCCATTTACATCCCTAGACTATACATTGATGCAGAAGATTTTGCAACAGCTAGAGGATTAGACCCAGTCAAATTACAAAAAGGATTAGGTGTTTCTCAAATGGCAATCGTTGATGCAAATCAAGACCCTGCAATTTTAGCTGCAAATGCATGTTTGAAAATTATGCAAAAAAACAAACTGTCACCTGAAGATATTGGACGATTATACGTTTCAACTGAATCATCATTTGATGAATCAAAAGCAATGAATTCCTATGTAATTGGAATGCTTGAGCAAGTTTACGGCCAAGGTGCCTTTGAGCATTGTGGTGGAGTTGAGACTAAATTTGCATGTGTAAGTGGCTCTTATGCTCTATATGATAACACAAACTGGATTAGAGCAGGAGAAGCAGAAGGAAAACATGCACTAGTAGTGGTATCTGACATTGCAAAATATGACATGGGTTCTAGTGGAGAGATGACCCAAGGAGCAGGTGCAGTTGTAATGTTACTTAATGACAATCCTCGATTATTAGCATTCGACCCCAAAGTCACTGCAACTTCAATTAAAGATGAATATGATTTTTACAGACCATTTGGAAAAGAGACTCCAATAGTTCATGGTCAATACTCTAACATGCTATACATGATTCAAGTAAGAAAAGCATTAGAGGCATACAAGAAAAAAGTAGTCTCATCAGGATTATTGAAACTAGAAGCAGGTGAGACAATACTAGACCATATGGATTACATCAACATGCACTTGCCATATAGTAACATGGGCAAAAAAGCACTTGCATATCTTGTTAGACATGAATGGCGTCAACTACCAAGATGGAAAAGAGTACTATCTGAAATAGGAGTTGATGAACCAGTTCCAAAAGATCCTCGCGGTACAATTGAGTCAGTATTAGGTGATGAAGAATTTATGACAAAAGACCACGAGTTTACAAAATTATTTACAAAAACTCCAGAGTATCAGGAAGTCTATGAATCAAAACTTGCAAGTTCACTTATTGCATCATCAATGATTGGTAATTTGTATACTGCATCATTGTATCTTGGATTTAGAAGTAGTTTAGAATTTGAATATCAAAAGGGAATTGATTTGGAAGGAAAGAGAATTGGATTTGGCTCTTATGGTAGTGGAAGTAGTGCAATGGTATTCAGTGGTGTAGTACAACCATCCTATGAAGAGATTGTTAAAAATATGAATTTAGAAGCAGAATTAGGTGATAGACGAAGACTAACACTTGATGAATATGAAACCTTACACGAGAATAAATTAACTCCAGAAAACTCTATGCTTCATTCAAAAAAAGAATTCGTCCTAGTTGATGTCAAAACAGAAACTGAATCTAGAGGCGAAAGACGTTATGTCTTTAATGAATAATTTTTAAAAAATAATGGACGAAGAACCAAATCCAATCAAGGATTATCTGTTTGAATATATTGAAAAATCATCTACCATACCTCAATTAATTTCTGAGAAAAAATTTGATGTGATAATCAATGAGATCATTGAGAACTGTTATGACAAAATAATCACAATGGATGAAAAAGATATAGCAATAGGAGTATTGGCTACAGGAATTTTGCATTACTTGCTTACTAATGCATTTTTGAACTCTCAAAGAAAGATAGAGTATAATGGAATGGAACTAGATATTGTAATTCCAGATGTTAAAACTCTAGAAAAAGATGCAAAGATGACTCTGCTAATTTGCATTCCAAAAACATCTGACAAAAACGTAATTGATGAGAAAATCAAACAGTTAGAAAAGATTCAGTCAGTCAAAGAAAACATTTGGGTAGTTTTATCAGAAGATATACCAATAGATAACAAATCATTTGTTTTATCTAAAGGAAATGATTCATTTTCAAAAATTATTTTTGAAATTGCACAATTTAGTAACGTTAATGGTGCAAACAAGTTTAAAATTTTAAAAATCTAAGACTCACAGACTACACTAGTATTAGCACCATCATACAATCCCTCCATTGCATCAACATCACATTCTGAAATGTATGGGAAATTTGTCTCAATAGTTGGATACATCAAGTCTTCAGGTGCAGTTGAATGTGCCAATCCAAAAGCATAAAATTATTTTAATAATTTTTTAAAATCAATATTCTTTTTGAAGATTCTATTCAATGATGCATCACTCATATCTTTGATAAATGGAATTGAGCCTAAAACAGGCACACCAGTCAAGTTTTGTAAATCTCGGATTAGATCTTTGAGTGGATATCCCTTATCAAAATCATTAATGATAATTCCTTTGATTGGAATTTTGTATTTCTCACACATTTTTACAGTCATTATAGTATGATTAACAGTTCCAACTTTACTTCTAGTTACAATTACTGTTGGGAGTTTCATATCTTTGATCAAGTTTGTAATGTAATAGTTTTTGAGAATAGGAGTCATGATTCCACCCATTCCTTCTACTAACATCATATCATGAAGTTTTGTTAATTTTTTAAAACTAGACAAAATTGTAGGAACTTTAGGTTTTGTTTTTAGTTTCTTCCATGCAGTGTATGGAGATGCTGCAATTTTGAAAAACTGAGGGTTTACCAA
>CAYTNP010000099.1:0-3344 GCA_964439165.1 uncultured Nitrosopumilaceae archaeon
CTAAACTATGTTGATATGGATTCAGAAATTGAAGTAGTAGGATATGGAATAAGTTTGATTTTACTTAATGTTGGAATGTATTTTGCATTACCTGCAACAATAATTTATAAAATTAGAAAATAATTTCTCAAACTACCAAACATCATCTACTTCATCAAGCTGTTTGTACTCTTTTTCTTCTTCACGTTTCATCATCTTTAATCTGGAAATATCTCTATCAAAGAATAAATCAATTGTCCAATCAAGAAATACTCTAATTTGTTTATCCAAAGTTGGAATTTTTGAAAGGTAGATATTTCTCCAAATCAACCATGCCCAAAATCCAGAAATATTCATTCCCAAAAATGTGGCAATACCTGATCTTTTTCCAATAATTGCCATTTGACCCTTTGAATGATATTCGAATTTTTCTTTCTCTGAATTTTTAATCAACGCTTTCAGGTTTTTTGCTGCAGTTTTTGCCTGAGCCTCTGCAATTTGTGCTGTAGGTGGATATGGTCTTTTTGTTTCAGGATCTAAAAATAAAGCACAATCACCTATTGCAAAAACTCCTTCAAATCCTTGAGCTTCTAAATAATCATTAATGATTACTTTACCTTTTTCAGTTTTGAACATTGATCTTTTGATTGTATTGACTGGAGTAACTCCTGCAGTCCAAATCAAAGTTTTAGTTCTAATTGCATCAATCATTGATTCATCAATTGGATCTTTTGGATTCTGATCTAGTGATTTGGTTGTTACCTCATTTCCATCAAAACTAGTAATTGCAGTTTTTAATTTGATATCAATCCCTCTTTCTTTCATTTTCTCTCTTGCAAAATCTGCTAATTTCTCATTAAAACCTGGTAGAATCATAGGCAATGCTTCAATTACAATTACTTTGAGATCATCTTTGTGAATTGTAGGATAATGTTTTCGTGCATCCAATAACAAGTCCATCAATTCCCCTGCAGTTTCAATACCTGCAAATCCACCACCAGCTACTACAAAATTAAGAAAACTTTTTCGAAGAATTGGATTTGTTTCATTTTCTGCTTGCTCAAGCATATCAATTACTCTGTTTCTTAATACAACTGCATCGTTGAGCGTTTTCATTGTATAGGCATTTTTTTCAACATCAGCCATTCCAAAGAAATTTGTTTCACTACCTAATGCAATTACTAAATAATCATAATGAATTGAAATACTTCTTTTATCCCCTGTTCCCCATAACGTAACTAACTTTCCATATGGATCAACATTTTTTACTCTGCCTTCATAGAATTTTGTTTTTTCACAAATTGTTCTAATTGGTAAAACAATATGTCTTGTTTCAATCATTCCTGAAGCTACTTGTGGAAGCATTGGAGTAAATAACAAAAAATTATCTTCACTTACCATAACTAACTCAATATCAGGATTATTTCCAAATTCTGATTCTAATTGTCTGGCACATTCTACTCCGGCAAATCCTCCACCTAAAATTACAATTTTCTTCTTATTTCTGGCCAATTGTGATTTTTCCACAAAATGGGTGAATATATGCTATAAGAATAATTTCACTTGAAATATCAAGTTCTTAAGATATCTGAATGTAAAATATCGTATGCCCTTGAGGCATCTTTTTCATTTAGGATTATCACAATATTATCTTGACTGAAAAATGCATTTACCAACTCAATTCCATTTTCATGTAATACTTCAGCAACATAAGATACTACATCTGATTGATTTTGAGATGCAGGAATCGAAATCCTGATTTTTGCAAGACCAGTACTGAACATATTTTCTCTATTTGATACATTGTTGAAAATTTGTCTAACATCGTCCATGTCCTCAGCAAGAAATCTAAAAGAATCTGAAACTCTGAAAAACTCATAGTTGCTAGTTACCTTAGAGAATTTGTCTAAAATTGCCATAGGATCCATTTCATTTGAATCCTTTATTGAAAATTTGATATCCATTATTCCATCAGTTAATGCTAATCTGGCATTTTTCAGAACTGATTCCTCTTTTACTTCATCTTTAATTTCAAATGAATCTGCAAATCTCTTTATTGCAACTACAACTGTATTGAGATTCACAGAATTTCCTAAAACTTTCTCAATTTCTGGTTGTAGTTTTACTGCTAAAGCAGTATAATTAATCAAATCCATTTTCATGCAATCATAAATTGAACGATTTCTTGTAATCATCTCTCTTACAACTTCAGGAATTGACATGCCTGTAACTCGCATTAAGATTATTATATTATGTCAGTTATAATAGGATTATGTAAGATTTCACATGATTATCAATAATCTTTATATAATGTCATAGGTATTACATATAATAGGTGAATATGACAATGTTCGATAGTGAAATCAATAGAATCTTCAAAAAAATGTCAAGCTCTTTTTTTGACATAGATGATGTTTTTGAAGAATTCAAGGGTAATTCTGATTCTGGTCCATTTTTTTACGGTTATACAATGACTGTTGGACCAGATGGAAAACCTGTAGTAAAAGAATATGGAAATACAAAATCAGGTCAACTTCCTAATTCTGATGCAAGAGAACCAATTGTTGATACAATTGTTAATGAAAAAGAAAAGGTTGTAAAACTTGTAGCAGAAATGCCTGGAGTTGAAAAGACTGATGTCAAAATTGTTGTTGACAACAAAATTGTAAATCTTTCTGCAGAACATGGTGAGAAAAAATATCATGCAAAAGTTCCATTACAACACAAAGTTGATGAGAACTCTGCAAAGGCTTCTTACAAAAATGGAATTTTGGAACTTGTTTTCAAATTAGTTGCAGAAAAACCAACAGGCAAAAAGGTGGAGGTTGAATAAACCCCTCATTTTTTTGAGGTAATGATATGACTGAAATAATTTTAAAAGTTGATGAAATCCCACAACAACACGTAGGACGTGGTAGAGCAATAATTGATCCAAAAATAATTGAGGATCAAAATTGGAATACTGGACAAATTTTAGAGTTAACACACAACAAAAAAACACATGTAAAACTTTGGCCAGGAAATCCTGAAGATTATGGAACAGGAATTATCAAAATAGATGGAATTACTAGACAAAATATGGGAGCAGGAATAGGAGATAAAATTTCTTTAAAATCAGTTGAAGCAGTCAATGCTGAACAAATTACTTTATCCCCAACTGAAAAAATTGCAGCTGATGGATTACAAGAATACATGATTTACAATTACTTGAATCATGTATTTACAACAGGTGATTCAATATCACTAAATACACAGATGGGAAGTCGTGTTCAATTTGTTATAACGCATACAAAACCATCAAAACCAGTTATTGTAACTGAAAATACAATATTCAAGCTTGGCTCAATGACTAAAGCAATTGATGC
>CAYTNP010000100.1:0-3275 GCA_964439165.1 uncultured Nitrosopumilaceae archaeon
GAAGACTAATTGAAGAAAGTAAAGATGCTGCAGTTTATGGTTTTACTGGAAGAATCACAACTCCAGATGACACATACAAAATAATCTATACTACAAAATTATCTTCCCTAATCAAAATAGATACGATTTCCACAAATTCTGAAGAATCAGATTTGACAATTCATATTCTTAGGGGTGCATCTGCTCAAAAAACTGATAATACAATTCCAGGATTTGATATTGCAAAATATCTTCGATTCTTTTCTATTGATAGACTTTCAGTATTGCCAGGAACTACTGTTACTATAGTAAATGATGATGTGGTAAATCATAGTCTTCTTAGCGGAAAAGAAAATTATGGTGATAGATATAATCCATTTACTCCTGATGGACGAATTTCAACTGGAGATATTGCACCAGGAGAATCTACTATTATAACATTTGATGGATTAGGAATTTACAAATTATATGAACCTGATTATATCTGGATGAAAATTGAAGCTGTTAGTTTTCCTGATGTAGATAATATTGTAGTTGGAACTACTAACAATCAACAGGGAAACTAATTTTCCCACTGCCATCTATAATTCATGTATGAATCAAGACTAGTCTGATTAAACACCATTACAGACAAATCTGAAAATTCTTTTCCTTCCAAATCTTTCACAGTACCCACAAAATTAGTCTCATTTTCAGTAGTAATTGCCTCAAAAACATGAACTTTCATTTTACTAGTATCAAAACCATTTTCTTTTAGATAAATTGCAATTTCTGATGGCATAAAATGCTTATCTGGTTGTTTTGGCCAAGGTCTTGGAACTAAAACTACACTAAAACCATCAATCAATGCTTTTTGCAACTCTAATTTTTTATCTTCAATTGGTGTTGTAACATGCATTGTAATTACTTTGGATTTATCAAGTGGAACTTGTGCCCTTGATGCTGCAACTTGAATTGAACTAATTCCAGGAACAATCTCAACTTTTCCAAAAATCTCAATTAATCTATCAACTACCTCTGATTCTGAAAAATTAACATCTCCAGTAAATGGAATTACCAAAGTTCTATCTTTTAATTCTGGTTTGATTTTTTGGTATGACTCTTCTTGATCATTCATTGTAATTTCATAGATTTCTTTTCCTTGTATGAGATTCTCAATTGTTTTTAGTGTGTATTTGTAACCAATAATCACATCACAGTTTTCTACTATCTCTTTTACGATTTCAGTTACATATTTTGGTGAACCTGGGCCAACACCAACAGCATATACTTTACCCAATTTTATTTCGTAAATTTTTGTCTGTCTTTAATGTATTGTACAAATGGTTTCCAATCAACCTTCATGTATTTTGTTGGCTCTTTAGCAGGATACTTTACCCAATCTTGGGCTATTGTATATTGAAATTTCTCACTTTTTCCATTTTTTTCATATTCTAATTGTAAAACACTTCCCCATGTCTTTTCTTCAAATTCAATTTTTGAAATATCATCAAATCCCAATTCAACATTTCGTTCATCCTCAACATCTTCCATCAACTCTTTTTCATTATATCCATCATGATGAATCATCGTGTCTTTTGATTTGATAAAATTAATGACTTGTCTTTGAGTGATGGCTTTCCACCATTTCATCTTAGCCTCAGTTTTATGTATAAAACACAAATGTTTGTCAGTTAATACCAGCATTCCTTCTCGTCCTCCAATTGCGAAGAATTTTTTTGATTCTCTCCAGATTGAAACTATATGTGCTTGAATCTTCTCATCAGATTGCATATGACTTGATCTATCTGACTTTGTTAAAAACTAATACACTTGGCTTTTATGTAAGATAATTTAAAAAAAATTATTGAATAAAATTTTCTTGCTTACAACAATTTCTTTATTTTTAATTAGTTTTACAAATTATTCATTTGCTCAACTTGGACATACTTACGATGATCCTGTAGCAATATTAGAAACTAATCAAGGTAATATTGTAATAGAATTTTTCCCAAATGATGCACCAAATCATGTTGAAAATTTTATTAAATTGTCTATTACCGGTTTTTATGATGGAACTCTTTTTCATAGAATAATTCCTGGATTCATGATTCAAGGTGGAGATCCAAACACAATTGATGGAGATCCAAATACTTGGGGAACTGGCGGTCCTGAAACAAGTATTGATGCAGAATTCAATTCAATCAAACATGAACGTGGAATCGTTTCTATGGCAAGATCAGCTGATCCAAACAGTGCAGGTTCTCAATTTTTCATTGTTCATAAAACCTCAAATTTTCTTGATGAGCAATATACTGTATTTGGTAGAATTGTAACTGATGAAAGTTTTGATACACTTGATAAAATTACTGGAGTTCAAACTGGTACTAGTGATAGACCAATTGATCCTGATCAAGTCAAAATTACAAAAGTTTCAATAAAAAGTAGTTCTGATGTTTCAAATATTCTTTTACTTCCAGATCCTGAAAGAACTGGATCTACAACCCCTCAACCTACTGGAAATCAAAAATTTGAAAGTAAAGAACATGAAATAACATTTAGTGCTCCTGAAGGATGGTTATTACAAGAACCTGATGGAACTCAAGAAAATTCTCCTACTGTAGTAGCAGTAGGTCCTAAAGTTGGAGAAATGAATCCCGTAATTTCTTTAACCATTCAAGAAACTAATGACAAAACACTAGATGATTTGATTTCAGAAAAAACTGAATCAATAAGACCAGTAATAGAATCAGGAAAATTAAATGTAATTTCTAAAAAAACTATTTCATTAAATGATAATCAAGCATATGTAATTGATGCTGAAGGATATTTTTCTTCAAATGGTGAGAGTTTCAATGTAAAATTTAGAGAAGTAATGATTTATGATACTGAAAAATATTACACATTTGCTTATAGTAATGGTTTGGGTCAGTTTAATTCCCAACTTCCAAGATTTGAAGAAACAATAAACTCATTTAAAATATTGTCAAAAGATTCAAACAATGAAAAATCAAATGATGGTGGTGGTTGTTTGATTGCAACTGCAACCTATGGCTCAGAAATGTCATCTCAAGTTCAACAATTACGAGAATTGCGAGATAACTCCTTATTCCAAACAGAATCAGGAACTAGTTTTATGAACACATTCAATGATGTTTACTATTCATTTTCCCCAATAATTGCTGATTATGAAAGAGAAAATCCTGTTTTCAAAGAATTGGTAAAAATTACAATAACTCCGATGATTACTAGTTTATCAATTCTAAACTATGTTGATATGGATTCAGAAATTGAAGTAGTAGGATATGGAATAAGTT
>CAYTNP010000101.1:0-3257 GCA_964439165.1 uncultured Nitrosopumilaceae archaeon
GATTCTGATAAAACATTTTCAAATTATCTTAAAAAATTAAATACAAAAAAAATAAACCCCTATGATGCAGGAGACAAGATTACAAAATCTTTGTTAAAATAAAATGGCCACAAAAAAATCAACTCCTGCAAAGAAAATATTTACTGATTCTAACTTTGAAGTAAAGCGAATTTATCAAAAATCTTCAAAAAAGAGACCTGTTGAGGATGCAGGAAAATTCCCCTTCACAAGAGGTATTCATCCTGGAATGTACCGTGAAAGATTTTGGACTATGCGTCAGTATTCTGGATTTGGTGATGCAAAACTAACTAATGAGCGATTCAAATTCATGCTTGAAAAAGGTCAGACTGGCCTTAGTATGGCATTTGACTTGCCGACACAAATTGGATATGATTCTGATTCTCCTCAAGCAGAAGGTGAAGTTGGAAAAGTTGGTGTTTCAATTACATCCATCAAAGACATGATGACTGCATTTGATGGAATTCCATTAGGTAAAGTTAGTTCTTCAATGACAATTAATTCATCAGCATCTACACTACTTGCATACTATATTGCAGTTGGTGAGTCTCAAGGATTCAAAAGTCATGATTTACGTGGAACAACTCAAAATGATATTCTAAAAGAATACATTGCAAGAAACACCTACATCTATCCTCCACAACCCTCTATGCGATTAATTGGTGACATGATTGGTTACTGTGCAGAAAAAGTTCCTTCTTGGTATCCTGTTTCTATTTCTGGATACCATATGAGAGAAGCTGGCTGTACTGCAACTCAAGAAATTGCATTTACTTTGGCTAATGCAATTGCATATATCCAAACATGCATTGATGCAGGATTAAAAATTGATGACTTTGCACCTCGTTTGTCATTTTTCTTCTGTTGTACTATTGAATTCTTTGAAGAAGTTGCAAAGTTTAGAGTTGCAAGAAAAGTTTACTCTAAAATATTAAAAGAAAAATTCCATGCAAAAAATCCCAAATCTCTTCAACTAAAATTCCATACTCAAACCAGTGGCGAATCATTAACTGCACAACAACCAGATAATAACATTATTCGTGTTGCAATTCAAACAATGGCAGCAGTAATGGGTGGAACTCAATCACTTCACACAAACTCTAGAGATGAGGCACTTGCCTTACCAACTCAGGAATCTGCAAAAATTGCTTTACGAACTCAACAGATTGTGGCCCATGAAAGCGGTGTTACAAAGACTGCAGACCCTATGGGCGGTTCTCACTATTTAGAGGACTTATGTGATCAGATTGAGGCTGATGTGTGGAAATATCTTAAGAAAATTGAAAAGATGGGCGGTTCTGTAAAGGCAATTGAGAAGGGGTTTTTCCAATCTGAAATTAGAGCAAATGCATATCGTCTCAAAAAGGAAGCAGATTCTGGTGAGAGAGTAATTGTTGGTGTAAACAAATATGAAGAAGAAGAAGAACAACCAGAATTATTGCGAGTTGATGGAAGAATTGAAATTCAACAAAACAAAGCAATCAAAAAATTACGTGCATCTAGAGATAACAAAAAATTAGAAAAAGCATTGTCTGCAATGAAAAGTGCAGCAGACACTGATGAGAATTTAATGCCATACATTATTGCCTCAGCTAAAGCATTTGCAACTACTGGTGAAATCAGCAATACATTCAGAGAAGTGTTTGGTGAGTATCGTCCAAAAGAGGTCTTTTAGATGAAAATAGATCATATTGCAATTGCAGTAAATGATGTAGAAGAATCAGCCAAAGTATACCAACAAGCATTGGGCGTTGATTCAGTTGAGTTTGAAACAGTAGAGTCTGAAGGCGTTAAAGTTGCAATTATTCATCTAGAAAATGGACGAATAGAATTAATGCAACCAACAAATGATTCTAGTCCGATAAAAAAATTCTTGGAGAAAAAAGGTCAAGGACTTCATCACATGGCATTAGATACTGATAACATTGAAGGTGAAGTAGAAAGAATGGAGGGTTGTGGAATCCAATTCTTAGGAAAAATCAGACCTGGCTCTGCTGGAACCAAAGTCACATTCATTCATCCAAAGTCTTTGCATGGTGTTTTGGCAGAACTGTGCTCTCATCCAAAATAATTATTCCATCATTTTCAAAGTATCAGAAGCTGTAATGATTCCAACAATTTTTGATTTTTTTGATACTAGTATACACATTGAATATTTGATTAATGGTACCAACACATTTGCAGGTGTATCTGATCCTACTATTGGTGGTACTGGCTCCATTGTATCTGCTAATTTTGCTTTTTTTAATTCTGCTTCTCCCATATCTGCTAAATTTTTTATAATTCCATTCTCAGAAATAACTCCAACTACATTTGAATTATCAAACACTGGAATCTGACTAATTGATAACTCATGCATCTTTTTTACTGCATCATGTAGTGTGTTTGATGGTTTTAGTTTTACAATATCTTTGCTACAAAAATCTCCTGCAGTATGGGATGATGATTGACCTTCTAGTCTTGTAAGGTTTTCAAATATTTTTTTTGCAGTATCATAACTTGGTTGACTTTTCCCTGATTCAATTTGGTTAATCATTGATGTGCTAACACCAGTTAAGATTGCTAGTTTTTTTTGAGTTATTCCTAATTTTTGACGCTGTTGTTTTATTGAATCAATTCTTGGCAACATGACAAATTCAGTACTACTAAATACCTATTAAATTATACTTATTATTTTCTTTTTGGATTCTCAATTGCTGCCTGTGCTGCTGCAACAATTGCAATTGGAATTCTATGTGGTGATGCACTAACATAACTGAGACCTGCACCATGACAGAATTTGATTGAACTTGGATCTCCTCCGTGTTCTCCACAGATTCCTACTTCCATATTCTTTCTGATTTTTCTGCCACTTGTTAATCCAATATTGATAAGATTACCTACTCCATTGACATCAATTGATTGGAATGGATTTCTTTCTAAGAGTTCTTTTTCCATATATTCTGGAAGGAATTTACCTTCAACATCTTCTCTACTGAAACTAAATGTACCTTGAGTCAAATCATTTGTTCCAAAACTAAAGAACTCTGCAGTTGCTGCCAATTCATTTGCAGTTAGTGCAGCTCTTACAACTTCGATCATTGTTCCAAAGTTGATTTTTAATTTCATCTTGTTTTTAGTTTCCATCTCTTTTTTGATTTTGTCATAAATTGCTTTGATGTGATTTAATTCTGCAATGCTACTAATTTGAGGAATCATGATTTGTGGATGTGCTTTGACTTTTTTCTTTGTCAATACAA
>CAYTNP010000102.1:0-2054 GCA_964439165.1 uncultured Nitrosopumilaceae archaeon
TTATGAAATAGTAGCTGAAATGGTCTCAAAAGAATTGAAAAATATCTCAACTAAAGGAGTATTTACTGTTAAATAGGAATGAATTATTCTATGATAAATAAGAAACAAAATTTAAAAAATATGGTGATTTGATGGCAAAGAAAAAAGATACTCTAATTGATGAAGCAAAAAAGATCAAAGCAGAACTTGATGAATTAAAAAATAAAAAGAAATCTCTAGATAAAAAGAAAACAGCAAAGAAAGAAGCAAAACCTGCAAAGAAAACCACAAAGAAAGAAGTAAAGAAAACAGCAAAGAAAGAAGAGAAAAAAGAAAAACCAGTAAAACCAAAGAAATTAACTAAAAAAGAATTAGAAGAACAAAAAAGAATTGCTGAATTAACACTTGAAGAAGAATTAGAAGAAGAACTCTCTGATGAAGAAATTGAAAATTTCCAAATCGAAAAAGTCGATATGGAACGATTAACAAACAAAGTTTGTGATATTTTAGCTGAAAAAGAATCTGATGGTATGTTCCAAAGTGAATTGTGGAAAAAACTAAAACTATCTAGCCGTGATGGTTCTAGATTAGCATTAAAACTTGAAAGAATTGGTTTTATCACTAGAGAAAAACTTCTTGAGAATAATCGTTGGACTTACAAATTAATTCTAAAGAAAACTCCAATCAGTACACAGTCAATTGAAAATGCACCATGTTTGGTTTGTACTGTTGAACAGAAATGCACAATTGATGGAGAGATTAGTCCAAAAAGCTGTCAATTCATTGAAGACTGGGTCATTGCTGAAATGAAAAAACCTGCGAAGGCTAAATGAAATTACAAGATGCTCGTAAAGACCACTATCGAAAATTAGCACATGAGCAAGGTTTTCGAAGTAGAGCTGCATTCAAACTAAAAGAACTAAATCAATCTTACAGAATTATTGGTCCTGGATTTTATGTATTGGACTTGGGATGTGCTCCTGGTGGGTGGACTCAGATGGCAGTAAAACTATCTGGAAATCAGGGTAAAGTTATGGGAATTGATTTGTCTTATGTTGAAGAAATACCTGGTGCTCATCTTATTCGTGAAAATATAGAAGATGAGCATGTAATTGATGAAATAATGGATTATTTTGAGCGTAAAGTCAATGCTGTAATTTGTGATTTATCTCCCAAAGTAAGTGGAAATTGGTCTGTAGACCATGCAAAGCAAATTTCTCTAAATTATGATTGTGTCAAAATTATGGATAAGGTCTTGGCTCACAAAGGAAATGCTGTCTTCAAAGTTTTTGATGGTGAATATTCTGCAGAATTTAGAGATTATGTAAAGAAAAAATTCTCAAGAATTAATCTCACAAAACCCAAAGCAAGTAGAAAGCAAAGCAGTGAATTGTATTGTGTTTGTTTAGGTTTTATTGGATAGACTGAATTATTTTTGTTATTTCATTTATTTTTGCATCTGTTCTAAATCCTGTAGGACAAAATGAAGTGACACTTGATTTGAAATTATTTTTTTGTAAATTCTCAATTAATACTTCTAGTTTTGGTGGAGATGATTTCATTTTTGATGCAATCTCATCTACAGTATAGTATGTTGCAGGCATTTGTGATTCTTTAACACATTTACTAATTGTTTTTTCACATATTTTATCTACTTTGTAATTTGGAATCTCTTGTAGCATTTTTTCTACAAATTCTTTATCAAAAATTTTCCCAATCCATAATGGTCCTGCAATACTGGTCTTTGATTTACATAATTCACATTCTAATTCTTGTTGTAAAGTGGTTTTTCTGTGTCCACAGTTTTTACAATGAATGATGTATCCAATATTTTCCTGCTGATCAGGTCTGTTTAGAACTTTGACATATGTTCTGTAGTAATGCATTTCACTTTCTACAAACATTGGAATTATCTCTACTCCTAATCGTGCTGCAACCATTCTAAGGCATCCTAGAATCAGTCTAATTGCAATCTCGTTTCCATATTCTGTTCTAACTGGAACTCCACCGTATTTCCTCTTACATGCACCTTGGAATAATCCATTTAGCACTTGAAGGTCTGTAGCTGCAGTAGA
>CAYTNP010000102.1:2154-3227 GCA_964439165.1 uncultured Nitrosopumilaceae archaeon
ATTTTTGGATTCTCAAAATTTTTTAAAAATGCAGCATATGCTATAATTGAAAAATCTCTGTTTAGTTTTGCTTTTGGATTAAAGAATGCAGGTTTTTTTGGTGGAACTTTTTCTGTAATTGATTTTTTTGGAACTAGTAATTTTGTATCTCCTTCAATTATTTCTTGAAAAGTTTCATCTGGAAATTCCAATTCTTTTTCTATTTTTTTTAACCCTATAACGGTTTAATACTTGTGTTTAACGAGAAAATTTGTGCAAATTTGTGGAATAGATGATGCTGGACGTGGTCCTATGTTGGGACCATTAGTAATTGCAGGAATCTCCCTAGAGAAAAAAAATATAAAAAAATTAAGTGCCTTGGGCGTTAAAGATTCAAAAAAACTTACTCCAAAATCCCGTGAATTACTTTACAAAAAAATTATCGAAATTGTAGATAATTATTATATTGCAAAAATATCTCCAAGGTCAATTGATGCTAGTGTAAAGAAACATTGTTTGAATGGTTTGGAGGCAAAATACATGGCAAAAGTTGTATCAAAACTAAATCCTGATACCTCATATGTTGATTCATGTGATGTAAATCCAAAAAGATTTGGCAAAGAAATCTCCAAACTATCTGATAACCATAAAATCAAATCATACCATCGTGCAGATAGCAAATTTGTTGTAGTATCTGCTGCATCAATTTTAGCCAAAGTTGCTAGAGATAGAGCAATTGCAAAATTAAGAAAAGACTATGATTTGGGGAGTGGGTATCCTTCTGATTCTGTTACTGTGAAATTTGTGACAAAATATTACAAAAAACATCATGAAATGCCTACATTTGTGCGTAAAAGCTGGAAACCTGTCCAGAAAATTATGGGAAAAACCTAGTTTTTGAATCTGGAAATTACCATTGCATGATCTTTGTCATACGGATGCAAATCAATTGATTGCAATACCTCAAATTTTTCTTTTAATTTTTCAATTTCTTCTTCTACAATTCTTTTTGGTGCTTTTGTAACATCTATACTTCTTGTTTTGATTACTAGGAAAAAATACCCTCCTTTTTTTAGAAACATTTCACAATTCTT
>CAYTNP010000103.1:0-3207 GCA_964439165.1 uncultured Nitrosopumilaceae archaeon
AAGAAAAATGTTCTAAATGTAATGAAGATACAATTTCAGCACATCCAGCAAAATTTTCTCCAGATGATAAATACATGAGATATAGATTAGCTGAAAGATATAATTAAAAAACTAGTTTTCAGGGACATAGTCTTTATTAATTTCATAAACAAATACAGCAATCATTTCTTCTCCTTTTTCAACATTAAAACTAGGTGAAGAATAAACTAGTTTTAATGGCCCATTTTCATCTATTGGGAATTTAACATCTTTTACATATATTGGGGTTAACCCAGGTTGATAGACTTCTGATTGCTGATTATTTTGAAGATTGACATATGTTAAAGGGGTAAATGGAATCATTTGGCCTAACAATGTATCATTCCAAAAATAATCAGTACCGCTCATTCCATCTGAATGTAGATATTTGGCTAAAGGTTCATTGGCAATTTTCATAAACCATGCTTTCTTTGATTCATCACCTCCACCTCTTAATAGATAAAGTGGTTGATCTTCATGATCTACTCCTAATCTTTGACCCGCAATAAAAATTAAGAAATAATCTGATTCCATATCACGTAAATTTTCCCAGCCCTTATCTGGAGAGCTTAGAAAAATTGTCGCTATTCTTTTAATCACATGATCAATCAAAGTTGAATTATCTGCAAGAGATGCACGTTCAGCTTTTGTTTGAATCCAATAACCATAATCCCACCATGAACCTACAACTGAATCTTCAGGGGTATTATTTTTTATCCAATCTAAAGTATCAAGCCAATCAGTAGTACTAATTGCATATGTTGAACCTCCATTCATAATAGTTGGGGGGTTGTTTGTCACAGAAAGAACACTTCCTTGAGTAGGAAATGTTAAAGGAATAATTAAAAGAATAATTAATCCTGCAAAAAAAGTTATTTTAATTAAAGAATTTTTGAAATTTTTGACATGATTTTTCTTAGATGAAAATTCTTTTAGTAACATAGTCAATCCTAACGAAGATAAAATAATTACAGACAATGATGCAAATACTTCTAGTCTTACAAATGCAGAACTTACATAAATTCCAGTTAAACCAAGAATTAATGAAAATGAAATCATGTCATTTTTAATAAAATTAGATTTTTTTGAATTTTTTAAAATTATCCAAATTCCAAATCCAGCAAAAAGCATCAAAATTGAATGGAATGTAAAAGATTGTGAAATGGTAGTAGTTGCATGTTCAGAAACTGAATCAGTAAGTGGATCGGAAGTTGTTAAAAATGGATTTACTGCGTTTAGATATCTGTGACTAGGTAAATTAACAAATTGTAGATCATCATTTAGAATTAAAACACTCGAACCAATTATTAAAATTGCAACAAGAAGAAATAACCCATTTCTATTTTTATTTTTATTACTTTTATTTTGAATAATTATACAAGATACTAAGAAAAATGTTGGTATGATTAATGATAAACCTCCTAATCCACTAATAAAAGTAAATGCTAATCTTTCAAACAGAAGTGATGAGATAATTGTTGAAATAGTAAATACAGGAATTGCCCATATCAAAAATTTATGATCTGTTCGTAGAAATGGTAAAGTTAAGAAAAAAATTCCCAATGGAATAATAAAAAACTGATCTCCACCCCATGCAGATAAACCAAATATTACAAAAATCCCTGCAAAAACTAATTTAGAAAATGCAATTTTATGATTTTTTGACTTTATTCCACTTAAAAATAAATAGATACCTAAAATACTAAAAAATAATCCTAACGGTTCAGATTTAAACCAACCAATTTGTCCACGGATTATGATTGGAAGAGATACTGAAAAAAGTAATGATGCAAATAATCCTGCAGTAGTACCTCCAATAATCCTAACAAGAGCAAAAATAACTATTACAGTTAATGAACCAAATATTACTGGAAACATGATCGTAAAGTCATAAAGTTGTCCTCCTCCACCAAAAATTGCATAAGTTGTTGCAGCAGTTAAATGAAGCATTACTTGAGAAGACCATGAAACATCTCTACCATGAGGATACCAACTAAGATCATCATTCCATTCAAAATACGAATCTGCTCCGTTATTTACAATATATTCAGTTGCACGATAATTAAAAAAAGGATCAAATTCATTAAGCTCAAAACCGAAACTTGCAGATTGTGATCTTATTAAAAAAGAAGTTGAGAAAGATAATGATAGAATTCCAATGATTAAAAGATGATTTAATTTAAAATCAAAATTTTTTATAGAAAATAAACTTTGGTTAGAATTCAACATGTTTCTTCAATTTCATGAGTTTATTACTCTTTTTGAAAAATTTTTAGAAATTAAATCTATTATGGGGCAAATTTACCTTCTAATTTTACTTCTTCAATGATGTGTTGATTAATAGAATCTTCAACATCTTTTTTTGTAGAACCTTGTTTTAGATTTAGATTTGTATCTAAAGCATAAAGTTTGAAAATGTAAGTGTGTTCTTTATCTGGTGGAGCGGGACCACCATAACCTACTTCATCAAAATCAGTTTTACCCTCAATAGAATTCAAAGGAATTGAATTTTCAGATATTTCATTAGTTTCTGGAGGAATATTCCATAAAACCCAATGTACCCATACTTTACCTACTGCACCCATAGCATCTGGATCATCCATAATCAAAACTAGTGATTTAGTTTTTTCAGATATTTCAGAAATTTTTAATGGTGGACTGAGATTTCCATTCTTGTAACCATATTTCTTAGGTATAACTCCACCATTTTCAAACGCTGAACTTGTTAAATTCATTCTATTTAATTTTAAAATGATCTCAAAGTTAAATTTTTCTAAGATTCCAGTATAATTTTATCTTGTGAGAAAGAAAGAATTGAGCTGTCATATTGTTTTATCTGTTTTTTTAATTCTTTATCCATAGTACCGATTATAGATCTATTAGTTTTTACATAATTTAATAATTCTTTATCTGCATAACTTCCATCAATTGGAATAATTTTAAAATTTTTTATGTAATTCAATGTTGTTTCTATTTCTTGTTTTTTTTCCATATTATTTTGTAACTTTTTTAATTCATTTTTAACTACTTTAGGCACAACAAAAGAAATTTGCCCAATTTCTACATCTAAATTATCAATATTTTTTATTCTTCTAGTAGCTAAATGAATTAAAAAATTTGTATCACAGATTACGTCAACCAACTATTCCTGCACCAATTAGTCTCCATCTTTCATCTATTCTTCTACTA
>CAYTNP010000104.1:0-3178 GCA_964439165.1 uncultured Nitrosopumilaceae archaeon
TGCATTCCAGAACCTGAATCCATTGCAATTGGTTTTGGCATCATTGTTGCAACTTTGCCATACTTTTGTGCAACGTTTCTAATTACATACTTGTATGATTGTGCTGCATCTGCTGCATTTGTCATGTAATCGTATTTGATATCAATCTCACACTGTCCTGCAGTTGCAACTTCGTGGTGATGGTTATCACACAAAATTCCGAAATTCTTGTTTAGAATATTTACACATTCATTTCTGTAAGGAGTTAAAGTATCAGCTGGAGTACTTGGATAGTATCCTTCTTGCAATCCCATTGGATATCCATCACCTTCATTGCTCCAAGGAGCTTCTTTAGATTCAATAGAGTATGATTGTCCTTTGTATGGTGTTAAGACATCCCAGTGAACTTTGTCAAAGACAAAAAATTCTACTTCTGGACCCCATGTACTAAAATCATAACCTTGAGTTTTGATGTACTGCTCTGCTTTTTGAGAAATACCTCTAGGATCACTTTCTAGTCTTCCTCTGTTTTCTCCCCAATACACATCACATAGCAATCTTGCAGTCTTGTTTTCAGTTAACCAAGGAATAATTGCAAATGTGTTTGGATCTGGTTTTAGTAATAAATCTGAATCATGAATACTGGTAAATCCAATAATTGATGAACCATCTAATTTTGGTAGTCCATCTCTCATTTGATCAGGCGTAAAGGTATCAGCTGAAATTGTGGTGTGGTGGAAATGACCAGTTAAACCTGTAAATTGTAAATCAATGAATTGAATTCCTTCATGTTGAATACGCGAGAATACTTCGTCTGATGAGTATGAAACTTGGATTGCTTTACCGTGACTTACTTTATAGGGCAATTTTTGTACTTCAATCAAACACAAATACATCCAGCATTTAAGGATTAGGTAAGTCATGTCTGAAGAAAATCAAATCAATATCAACTCATTACATCACACAGTACTACGAGAAACTGAAGATGAGAATCTATTAGAGCTTGATCCAAATTACTACAGAACCTTATCTGATTTTATTGGAAATCTAAAAAAGCAGGAATTTGATGGCGTTGAAAGTAAAATCAAAGATTCCATGATTGAGATGGCAACAGAACTTGCATCATTACTAATTAGCATAAGACTGGATAAAATTTCAAGAGAAGAAGACTATGATATTGGATTTTTACTAGATGAGGAAAAGTTCATTTTTGATTCTCAAGAAAACAAGCAAGAAAGAACAGAGATGATTTTATCAGCTACAATTAATGGAAAATCAAAATATCTGGAATCTCTAGCTCAAAACCACAAAACCAAAAAAGTTGTCATTCGTTTTTTGGGTGAGGTAGATGAAATTGTGGGAGCTGATTTTGAAAAATATGGCCCATTCAAAACTGAAGATATTGCAACCATTCCCTATGAGAATGCCCAAGCACTAATTGCCCAAAACGTTGCAACAAAGGTTCACCTAGACGATTAAGTAGAAATTATACCTTTTATCTTGATTAATCATGTCACATACAGGCGTTGATGTAATTGATTTTCTGTTTTATACAATTTATCCTGTAATTGGAATTTTTGCAGTTGAGGCAATTAGCAGAGTGGTAAAAGCTCCAAAATGGATAAAGCTCTGGGTTCAAGCTGTAGTATCTATTGGATTTGGAGTATACTATTGGTTTATTCTGCCAGCTCCTCAAAACTTTCCGCTAACTGCAATGGTAATGTTTGCACTAGCTATTGCATTAATTTACCAGGGAAGACGTGCAAAAATTTCACCTGAAAAAAGTCCGTACTAGAATCGTTTGAATAATCTTTTGAAAATATTTGGCTTGTTTCTACCACCGTCTCTGATTACTTTTTTCTCACCAAATCTCTTTGCTCTAATTTGAGTTAGTTTGACACATCTGTGTTCTTCAGGAAGTCTGTGTTCTGCACAAAAAGGATCCTTACAATAATTGCAATGAAATGGCATATCTGTCAAATCCCCACAATATGCACATTTTTCTTCCTCCATAGATTGTAAAGTGATTTTTTATTTAATAAAGGTGGTAGAGTTTTTGTAGATACTTTTTTGGTCTAAACGTTTTTACGATGATAAAATTGGATTTAATTAAATGATTGAAGGCAAAGTTGCAATAATTACAGGAGCAAGCAGCGGAATTGGATATGCTACTGCTTTGAAATTGTCAAAGGCCGGAGCTAAAGTTGCAATTGGTGCACGACGTGTTGATAAATTAGAAGAATTGGCAAAACAAATCACTGACAATGGTGGTGAGGTATATTTCTCAAAATTAGATGTTACAAAGAGAGAGGAATGTGATAATTTTGCAAAGGCAGTTTTAGAGAAATGGAATTCAATTGATATTTTGGTCAATAATGCAGGATTGATGCCTTTGAGTTTCTTCAAATCCCTCAAAGTAGATGAATGGGACAGAATGATTGATGTTAACATTAAGGGAGTTTTGTATATGACAGGCTCTGTAATTACTCACATGAAAGAGAAAAAATCAGGTCACATTGTTAATTTGTCATCAGTAGCTGGCAGAATTGTATTTCCTGCTGGTAGCGTTTATTGTGCAACAAAACATGCAGTTGCAGCATTTAGTGAAGGACTACGTCAAGAGTTTAGTGTCCGCTCAAACATTAGAGTAACAAGCATTGAACCAGGAGTAGTTGAAACTGAACTAAATGATACAATTACAGATGAATCACTAAAGGGATTTGTAGAGAACACAAAAAAGATGGAAGCCCTACAAGCAGAAGACATTGCAAATGCAATTCACTATGCCGTTGATTCACCAAACTATGTCAATGTAAATGAAATTCTAATTAGACCAACAACACAAGAACGATAATTATTCTTCTGAATCTTTTTCTCTATTCATATGCTCTAATAGTGCTCTAACCTCTACTCCTAATTCCTGATTGTCTTTTGAGAGGTTTAGCTTTTCTGCAATTTTGTTTTTAAAATCTGCATCTTCGGATTCAATGTTTCTTTTTTGAACACAGTCAATATGATTTTGTCCAGTTCCAGAAATTTTGTGACAGATGCTGCAAATTTTCATAATTGTTGTAATTAATACGACGATTTAATAATTTCATTTTTTGCCTCACTTACTACGGGATCGTCGTCTAGCTTGGTATGATACTAGTCTGGGGGACTAGTGGTCGCAGGTTCAAATCCTGCCGGTCCCATTATA
>CAYTNP010000105.1:0-3178 GCA_964439165.1 uncultured Nitrosopumilaceae archaeon
GCTGAACGCATTGGTCCTGCAATAGAAATTGATAGATAGTCAGTTCCGTCCTTGTTTTTCTTTATTGTAACTTCACTAATTCCTTGTAGTGGTGCAATAGTCACTCCTTCAGTAACAATTGCCAATCCCACACGGACTGCCAAATCTAATTTCTCTTCAAGTGATGCGTCTTCAAGTGAGTATTTTCCTAGTGCAATCTCTTTTGATAGTAGTAAAGCTGAGAGTTCTTTTCCGTGAATTTTTAATAATTCCCGTAATGGTTGTGCAATGTCGATTTCGTGCATTTTTGCAACTCTGTCAGCCAAGTCAAATGCGATTTTAGGCTCAATAATTCCTGATGAGTCCAAAAGTGTTGATTTTGCAGCAGCTGCCTGCTCAAAAATCAAATAAGATTCAGATGATAAATCAGAATAGTAATTCAGATAGTGTTTGGGCATCTTTACGTCTTTAATACGAGAAATAGCGTCGTTTTCAGACATAATAGAACACTACTACTTGCTTCTTTGAATTGCTTTTGTTATTTCTTGGATTTTTTTGATACTTCCGCCTTTTTCAAGGAATGTTCCAATAACTAGAGCATCTGCTCCTGCTTTTGCCAAACTCTCAGCAGTCTTGACATCTTTAATGCCTCCACCAACTATCAAAAACCCGTTAAATGTACGTCTGACAGTCTTGACCATCTCAGGTGTGACACTTGATTTTGCACCTGAACCTGCTTCAAGGTATACAAATCTCATTCCAAGGAATTGTGCTGCAAGTGAATATGCTGCTGCAATCTTTGGCTTTTCAAATGGGATTCCTCGAGCTGCCCCTACAAACCAAGCAGATGTTCCATCTCCAATCACCAAATATGCTGTTGGGAGTGGTTCTAGACCAAATTTGAGTACACTTGGAGCACCTAATGCTTGTGCCTGAGTGATAAAGTATGGATTCTCAGAATTCATCAAAGAACTAAACAATATTGCATCAGCATCAGGAACAACACCTGTAACATTTCCTGGAAACAAGATAATTGGAATTTTGATGCCTTTTTTGATGCCTTTAACGACTTGGGCCATCTCTATTTGATCATTAGAGGTAGAGCCCCCAACTAGTATTGCTGAAGCACCAATCTTTTCAACATCTTTGGCAAGTTTGCTTGAAGCCTCTAGATTTGATACTTCTGAATCAATTAATACAAAGAGTAGTGTGTTTTTCTTTTTTAATTCTGATTTTAGGAATGTTTCAACTTTTCCAGTCATAAGAGACCTCAGTATGTGTCTCTTTAAAGTTTAATTGGAATAGCTGTATACAGATCTGTATAGCTATGTCAACATCTGAAGAATCCAATTTTAACAACATTATCCGTAAAATTATCAAAAAATCACTGTTTACAGAGCGACAAATTGAAATTATTTTAAATCAGAAGGATCTTCAAGAATCAAAGTTTTCTATAACAAAAGGTGCGTATTACAGGCAAGTTGGGCAATCTAGAGAGAAATTAATTGGATTATTCTACTCTATCATACTTTTTCGTGCTTTAGGCATACTTTTGCCTGATGATATTGATGTGATATCCAAACTATCTGAGCAGGTAAGTGTGATAAATGAGAGTGATATTTTTCCTGAAAGAGAAGATGAAGTGATAAGTGTGATAGATAGGCTTGTCCGTCAGGCATGCAGTATGTGATGGTTGTGATTAGTACAATCCTGAACAAGATTATGTTGTTGTGACAAAGTGTGTGAGTTTGTTAATCTAAAGTGTGAATTATTGTTGTTCAATCACGATAAATCACAACTCAAGCGTAAATATTGTGATGTTAGTAGAAATTCCTGATCCTGAAGTGATTTTAGGTGTGATAGTTGCATTTTTGATTGGTTTAGGAGGATTGTATGCCTACTACAAAGTAAGACCATTCATCAAATCAAGAACAGAGATTAATGATGTATCACAATCTGAGCGTCTAGAATATTATGAAAGACAGTTAATTGATATGAAAATACGCCTAGATGCTTTGGAAATACAAGGAATTGAGCAAAAAGTTGAGGATCCAAATATGGAACTAAAACAATTCTTAGAAAAATTAGCAAAAAATGAGGTTAAAGAACAACAACTGACACCTGAGATTGTAGAGCCTCAAGTTGTCACAGAAAAGGTTGTTTCCACGCCTGAAATTGCTGATATTAGCTATTCAAACCCAACAAATCACGTGTTGCATCTAATCACAAGTAAAGCTATGACATCACGTGACATACAAATCACACTAAAAAAGAGTAGAGAGCACACTTCAAGGTTGATGAAAAAGTTATTTGAAGAGGGTTTGGTCCAAAGAAATACAGAAACAAAGCCTTACACATATTCAATTACTGAAAAAGGGATTTCAAAAGTTGAAGATGATCAAAGCCCACAGACTGTCATCCAATAGACTTTCAAAGTTATTTTTGTTAAATTTACTAGTATTTTCCCCAAAAACAGTCTAATTTCATTATTAATTATAAAATATGTATATTATTAAATTATATATATTATTAAATTATAATCAGTTTATGTCAGTACAAGACAATGAAGTATTGGTAAAAATCACATCAGCTGGAACAATTTCCATCCCAAAACAGTTCAGAAAGTATATGGATGTCCAAAAAGGAGAATATGTCAAGTTAATTCTTGGAAAGGATAGATTGATTGTTAGAAAAATTGTAATTTCTTGAATTTTTATCGTTGTTTTTGACTAAGTTTGATTGTTTGATATGTCCATTCTCGGCCAGTTCTTACTCTATCTACCCTACCTTTTGAGGAAAATCTTGCCAAATAAGTGGAAATTATACTTAGTTTTACAGGCTCGTTGAATTCATCTTCATATTTTTCTAAAATGTTAGTGGAAGTGAATTTACCCATTGGGAAGAACTTGTCAACTATATGCCAAATTTTTGTTCCAATAGAATCCAGACTGGTTGGTTCTTGTTCTTCTTCAATATTCATCAAGTCCATCATTTCAAATATTTTTAGGACTTTGTCTCTTGTTACATTTCCTTCGAGTTTAATATCATAGCGTGCGCCATCAGAATCTTCCATATCAATTCGAATACGTTTTTTTGCCATCTTTGAGATCTAACTGATCAGATGTTAACAGTTCAAATGATCCGCTAATGTTTGTTAACTAAATGGTTTGTTAAGGTTGACTGCCTAGCCCACGCCTAG
>CAYTNP010000106.1:0-3168 GCA_964439165.1 uncultured Nitrosopumilaceae archaeon
TCTAGTGCTGGTAATTCTGGACATGGATATGGAACAATTGGATTACCTAATGCATCACCATTTGGAATTTCAGTTGGTGCTACTACTAACAATGTCTATGTTGGTTATGGTCCTTTTACTGATCAACCAAGATTTGGAAATACTATTGATCACTATAATCATGTAGTTGATTTTTCTAGTAGAGGACCAGGTTCAATTGGAGATCCAAAACCTGACATTATGAGTATAGGAGCTCATGGTTTTACCCCTTCAAACGTAATTAAAACTGAAAAAAATTCCAAAGATGAATCTTTTTCATTATTTGGTGGAACCAGTATGGCTGCACCAATAGTTTCAGGAAGTGCAGCTGTATTGATGGAAGAAATGACAAAACAATCACAAGATTATGATCCATTTTTAATCAAAAATATTCTCATGTCCACTGCAACTGATTTACAAAATGATCCTTTTACCCAAGGTTCAGGATTAGTTAATGTTGAATCTGCATTAAATTATGTACATGGTGATGATGGTGTTTTTATTGTTTACAATGATGAATCATACACAAATATCAAAAATGTACTTAAACCCGCAATTGAGAAAATAAATTCTACTGCAATAGGATTTGATAAATTTGAATTACCTCTCAATTCTTTTCCAATGACTAGTTGGTATGCAGGACAATTGTTTTCTGGTGATAGAACTAGTGCTACATTTACAATAAAAAATCCCACAGAAGATAATCTCTCAATAAATATAAAATCTATAACTCTATCATTAATTTCTAAAAATCAATTTAATGGAACTACAACTGTACGTGAACAAGATCCAATTCTAAATAAAACAAATATCTTTATTCCAAATTATGTAAAATTATCTGATGTAACTGAACATTCTAAACTAGAGACTTTTTTTAATGATGATGATCCAATTCCTGATGATTCTTCTTTAATGATCTTAAATGTTAATTTTCCATTTACTCAATTTATGAATAACACTGCAGAAATTTATGCTGATGATCTTCAAATTTCTTCATTATATCTTTATGATTGGATTGACAATAACAACGATACAAAAATTACTAGTGAAGAATTATCTATGGTAAACAGGGCTGGTTCTTGGGGAACTGTTCAAGAGTTACGAGTTTCAGAACCTTTAGAAAAATTTGATGGAGTTCCACTAGTTGGTGTTTATCCAGTACCTACAAAATATTCTTATTGGTTAGGAAATACTGGGGAAAATTCAACTTCTATGGATTATTCCTTGTCTGCAAGTTATTATAAAAAAGATAACTGGAACATGTTGTGGCCTGAATCTGAAACAGTAACCGTTCCTTCAAACGGAATTTCAACTGTAGATGTAACTTTGGTTGCCCCAAATGATTTAGAAACGGGTGTGTATCAGGGCTTTTTAACTTTTGAAAGTGATAAACATACAGTTAACGCTCCTGTGTCTTTTGTAATTAAAGAATTAGTAAATGAAAATGATTCTACTGTTTTAATCAAAGGTAAACAAAGTGATGATATTATTTATGATAATGGATTCACAAAAGGTGCATTTGATATGGTCAATCGTTACATGGCAGGTGATTGGAGACAATACTATTTTGATATTCAAAATGAATTAATTAATTCAGCTGCAATAGAACTTTCATGGATTTCAGATGATACTAATCTTGCAGTTTTTGTAATGAATCCTTCTGGAGAAATTATTCAAACAAATGTTCCATCTGGAGTATTTGGCCATTTCTTAGGATGGCCTTCTCTTGATTGGTTAGGTAATTCTCCATTTAGTCAAGGTGGAGGATTTTTCCCTGTAAAAAATAAAGATGATACTTCAACAGTGCTTTATGTTCCAATTAATCAAACAGGAACTTACACTCTTTTGACACATTCAACTCTATTTGGAGGTGAATCTACAACTGAACCAATCACACTTGTTGCAAAATTCTCAAATATTTCATCTGATATAATTTCACAAGAAAAAGAGATTGGTGATGTTATTGAAACTGATGTTGTAGAAGACAATTCTATTCCTGTACGTGAAACAATTCCTAATGAAACAGTAATTGAAAATATTTCATCAAATTCATCACTTGGTGTTGGTATTATAATTGGCATTGCAATTGGAGTTGCGATCGGAATTGTTTTTGTATTTATCATTAGACAAAAATCTTCTAAATAATTGAACAAGGTTTATAAGCAATTTGGCGAGTTAGTCAGCTGAATGTCGGAGCTGGGGACAAAAAAGTCTAGCGGATTATCCCGAAGAGACTTTCTAAAATTGATGGGTGCTGCAGGCACAGGATTGGCTTTTGCACCTTTTGTCCCATTTGGTAATTTCATGCCAAATCCAAATCAGGCATCTTTAGAAAAAGTCCCAGTAATTTTACCTGATGGCACTCAGGCTAATGTTAATACTTATCCAATTAATCATGCTGAAGTTATCACATATCCTGCAACAGGAGATGCTGCACTTGATGCAGAAGCATTTCGTAAATGGCAATTCATTAGATTACCTGAAGAATTAGGTGGTGGAAAAAATGATCCATCCGCATTTAGAGCTTTTAGTATGATTTGTCTTCATCTTTGGTGTTTATGGAAATATTGGCCAGATGAGGGAAGAAAGAGAGGTGAATGTCCTTGTCACGGAAGTATGTATGATCCATTAACTGGAACTGCTTTTGTTGGTCCTGCATCTGTACAAGCTGCACCATCTAACACATTACCTAAGCTTACTTTAGAAATTGATTCAGATGGATTTGTTTTTATTTTACCACCAAAGTTTAATGCAAATGAAAATGGAGTAATTGGATATGGCCGTTTCGCTTGAGAGACGAACTGGTGTAGTTGCACTACTTTATTGGTTTTGGGATGGTGTAGATAGAACAATTTTTACTGCAATAAAATTTTCTTTCCCTGCAAGATTTGTAAGTCCATTTGGTTTCTTAGGAATGTTAACCTTCATTGTATTCATCATACTTGGAGTTTCAGGAGCTTTACTCATGTTTTACTATCAACCAATTTTAGATAGAGCTTGGGATAGTGTTGCATTCATTAATGATGAAGTTCCATTTGGTTTTCACATTAGAAACATACACTACCATGGTTCTAATGCAATGGTACTCTTAGCTGTTCTTCACATGTATTATCAATACTTTAGTGGAAGATACAAAATTAGAAATGAAGT
>CAYTNP010000107.1:0-3134 GCA_964439165.1 uncultured Nitrosopumilaceae archaeon
GAAAGACTGTAAAAAATATTTTAAAACAATTCAATAAAGAGTCTGACATCAATAAACGAGTAGATGATTTATCTGGAGATGAAATAATTAATCTTGCAAAACAAATCCTTGAAAAATGAAGAATATCCTCCATCTGAGGATACTTTTTTCATAGTTGAAAATATTGAAAATGAAAAAGGTAATTTTGCTTTAGATGTTGGAAGTGGTTCAGGATATATTACAAAATTCTTAACTGAGAATTTTTCCTTTGTAGTGGGAACCGATATTAATTTTCCAGTATTGGCAAAACAAACCTACAAAACACAAAATATCATTTGTTGTAATGGCTCAGATGCATTAAATGTAAAATTTGATTTTATTGTATGTAATTTACCATATCTGGCAACTGATGAAATTATTGATATTGCAACTGATGGTGGAAAAGATGGATTTGAGATTCCAAAAAAAATCTTTGATTCAGTAAATAACAATCTAAAAGAAAATGGAAAATTTGTCTTTGTAACATCCTCTCTATCAAAATATCAAAAACTCATTGATTATGTAGAAAAATTAGGCATGAAAACAAGAATAATTGCAAAAAAGAAATTATTTTTTGAGGAATTGATTCTAGTAGAAGCAATAAGGTAAATTATTTTCTTAAATTTTCTTTGGCATATGTAATGATTGCATCAGTCATTTGTGTAGTTGATGCATTACCGCCAATATCCCATGTTACAGTTTTACCTTCGTTGATTACTTTGTATGTTGCATCAAAGATTGCATCTCTGATATCATTTTCACCAAGATATTCTGCCATCCAAGCACCTGATAGAACAGTTGCAGTTGGATTTACTTTGTTTTGTCCTGCAAATTGTGGTGCACTTCCATGTGCTGCCTCAAACATTGCAAAATTATCTCCCATGTTTGCAGAATAAATTAATCCAATTGATCCTACAAGACCAGAAGCTAATTCTGAAATAATATCCATAAACAAATTAGTACTAACTAAAACTGCTCCATTGAATTGTTCAGGGGCTACAACCATTTGTTGTGCCATGTTGTCAATGTAAATTTCTGACAATTCTACATCACTTCCTTCTACTGCTCTCTGAGCAGAATCCCAGAAAATTCCATCTGTTTGTTTTAAAATATTTCTTTTAGTGATTGCTACCATCTTTTTCATATTGTTTTGTTTTGCCCAATCCATTGCAGCATTTAGGAATCTATCACATCCTTGTCTTGTGATTTTTCTAATTGCAATGGCTGCATCATCTGTAATTTTTGCTTCTACCCCTGTGTAGAGACCTTCAGTTGCCTCTCTAAAACAAACACAATCAAGTTTTGTATTTGGTGTTAATCTATCAAAAGTCTTAGTTGGTCTGATGTTAGAGTATAATTCAAATTTTTGACGTAAAGTAACTGCAACGCTTCTTGGGGCTCCTGGAACTGGAATTGTTGTAGTCGGTCCCTTGAAACAACAATCTGATTCTTCTAAAATCTTCATAGTTGCATCTGGAATGTATGACTTGTCTTTTCTACCATTTTTGTCCCATTGCTCTGAGCCTACTTCACATTCAATTAATTCAGATTGGAAATTACATTCTTTCAAAACTTTAAGCATAGAATCTACAACTTCAGGACCAATACCGTCTCCTTTCATAATTGCAGTTTTTTTGCTCATAATTGCAAGAATTCTATGGATTTATTATTTAATTCTACCTTGATTAAATTGGAATCTAAATATTTTCTATAGAGATGGTTTAATAGCTAATTTATCAAAATCAAATTAAATGATTATTGTTCAAATATCTGATTTACATGTTGGTTCACAATTCTTACAAGAAAAATTTGACATTCTAGTTGATGAAGTAAATCAACTAAACCCTGATGTAATTGTAATCACTGGTGATCTAACTAATGAAGGATTGATGAAAGAATATGAAAAATCAAAATCACTAATTGAACAATTCAATACAAAAAAAATTATTGCAATTAGTGGTAATCATGATTATAGAAACACTGGATACTTGTTATTCAAAAGATTTTTCCCATTTCAAACTATTCATGAACTAAATGATGATGTAGTGTTAGTTACTGTTGGAACTGCTAGACCTGATAGAAACGAAGGTGAAGTTGGATATAGACAGAATCTATGGCTTGAGAGAACTATGAAAAAATACAAAGATAAAATAAAAATTGTTGCAATGCATCACCATCTAATTGCAATTCCTGACACTGGTTCTGATCAACTAACTGTTGTAGATGCTGGAGATGTATTACGAACTGTTTTGGATACTAATGTTGATGTTGTATTGTGTGGCCATAAACATAGACCATGGGCATGGAATTTTAGAACTTTAACTGTTGTAAATGCTGGAACTGCAACTTCAGAGCGAGTACGAGGATTGTTTGAGAATACTTACAATATTTTGACAATTGAACAAGGCAAGGTCCAAGTTGATCTAAAAATTGTAGGTGGAAAACGAGTCCCAATTGATGATATAGTGAATAACTACAGTCAATTCCACGACGAGTGAATTTATTTACAGATTAATTCTAGGCATTTTGTGCGGGGATCGCCTAGCCTGGTAGGGCGTAGGATTGCTAATCCTATGTCCGCAAGGACACGGGGGTTCAAATCCCCCTCCCCGCGCCATTAAAACTTAATAGACGGATCTTGAGTTATTTTATCATGGGACGAAGAAAAACACAAAAAATAATTCGTACTGGTCCAAAAAATGCCACTACTGGAATGTGCCCATTATGTAAAACAATTGGTAAAATTTTCGTGCTCGGCCAGCCTGGTGAAGAACGAGCAAAATGTGAAAAATGCCGTCAAGAGTTTGAATTATAGTTCAAAAATCTTACGCACAACAAAATCTATACCCATAACTTTTTAAGACAAATTTTTCCTGATAGTAAATTATGAGTTCAGAAGCTGAAACCATCTATGAGCGAGTTGCAAAACTTGAAGATGAAACTGCATTACTCAGAAGCGAAGTTGATATCTTGAAAAGAGCACTAAGAAATAAAATTGCTCGTCATGAAATATCCATGATCAAAAAAGGTACCGACGTAGATTCTATAATTGATTAATTTTTTGTCTTTATACTTCTAATTAATTCCAAAATAAAATCTACATCTTCTGCGTTTGG
>CAYTNP010000108.1:0-3104 GCA_964439165.1 uncultured Nitrosopumilaceae archaeon
ATTTTCACGTAAAGTATGGAAATTACAGTTGAACAAATGTACAATATTGAAAATAAAGGTCATGATATGGGATTTTTAAAAAAATTCATGATGGAAAATGCAGGAGCTGTTGCAGTTAGACGATTATTAGATAAACTTGGAAATGTAGAATCAAAAAATATTTTGATTTTTGTTGGATTGGGAAATAATGGAGGAGATGGCTTGGTAATGGCAAGACATCTTGCAGGATATGCTGCTAATGTTACAGTAGTATTACTTGGACCTGATGATAAAATTAAAACTGAAGAAAGTAATTGGAATTGGTCTATTTTACAAAAAATGCCTTCTGTAAAATTGATTTCAGGTGATTCTTTTGAGATTGATTTTGCTCCTGATGTGATTATTGATGGAATTTTAGGTACTGGAATTTCTGGAGAAATTCGAGAACCATATGCCTCTGCAATTAATTATATCAATGAAACAACCTGCTACAAGTTTGCAGTAGATGTGCCATCTGGATTAGATCCTCAAACTGGAGAAACTGCAAATATCTTCACAAAATGTGATATGACCGTTACATTTCATAAAATGAAACAAGGTATTCCCAAAAGAAAAGATTTGACAGGTGAATTATATGCTGAAAAGATAGGAATTCCTGTAGAAGCTGAAGAGGGAATTGTATGATAGTTAATCAAATTCCAGTTGGAAACATGCAAAATTACTCATACATTGTAGAAGATGAAGATACTAGTGAAGCAATAATTATTGATCCATCATGGGATCTTGTAGAATTAGAACTAGTAATTAAAAAAAATAATTTGAAAATTAAATACATTGTTAATACCCATCACCATTTTGATCACACTTTGGGAAATGAAGCAATGGCTGAATCTACTAATGCACCAATTATTCAACATGAACTTTCTGAATTAAAAAATGACATCAAAGTCAAAGATGGTGATTTTATTGAATTTGGAAATTCAAAATTAAAAGTCCTTCACACTCCTGGACACTCAAAAGATAGTATCTGTCTAATTGGTGATGGGAAAATTTTCTCAGGGGATACTTTGTTTGTTGGAAATTGTGGTAGAATTGATTTGCCTGGAGGAAGTGCTCAAGAATTGTATCATAGTCTATTTGATGTACTTTATTCATTAGATGATGATTTGGTCATGTATCCTGGGCACAATTATGGTCCATCAGAAGTATCAACAATTGGCAAGGAAAAATCTACTAATATGATAATGCAAAAAAGAACTGAACAACAGTTTATCGATATGATGGGTTAGATAACTTTGGAAAATTTTGAATTAATTGGAAATTCCCAAAAGGCAGAAAAATTTCTTGAATCAGTACAATCTGGAAAATTTCTTTTTTCTTTTGTGATTTCTTATACTGAAACTTGTGAAATTCCTGGAATTACAATTGCTGGTGCAGACAAGGATTCTATTCAATTTACTCCTCCAGCTGATGCAGAATATCTTCATTATGGATATTGTAAAACTATTGATAAAATTCCAATGACTCCTGATGGAAAACCTACTCCTGGAATATTGACAAAAACTGCTTTAGAATCATCTAGTATTCCCCATTTGATAATTAATGCTGGAAGTAAAATTACTCCTCAACTACCATTTATTGAATCAGGATTATCTTTTGGAAATAACATTTCTACTCAAGATGCAATGACTGATTCTCAAGTATCACATGCAGTTGATTTTGGTAGAATTGTTGGAAGAAGTTTAGCATCTTTAACTGATTGCTTGGTAATTGGTGAATGTATTCCTGGTGGAACAACAACTGCATTAGCTGTTTTACGAGGATTAGGATATGATGCTAAAGTAAGTTCTAGTATTCCAGAAAATCCTTTTGAATTAAAAAACCAAATTGTTGAATCTGCATTAAAAAGAATTGATTCAGATCATCCTTATTCCATTGTTGCAAAAGTAGGTGATCCTATGATTCCTTTTGTTGCTGGTATGCTTAGTTCTGCATCTAGTGTTTCAAAGGTAATGTTAGCTGGTGGAACTCAGATGGCAGCAGTATTGGCATTTGCATCAAAAATTGGATTTGATGATGAAAATACTGCAATTGGAACTACTTCTTATGTCACAGATGATAAAAGTGCAAATTTCAAAGAAACCATCCAAAAAATTGCAGATGTGCCTATAATTTCAATAGATCCATGCTTGAAAAATTCCAAACACTCTGGTTTGAAGGCATTTTCAGAAGGATTTGCAAAAGAGGGCGTTGGTGCTGGTGGCACTATGATATCTTCAATGCTGAAAACTGGCAACACTTCTGAAAAATTCTTAGAATTGGCAGAAAAAGAATATTCTAGATTATTTACTTTACAGTAACTGATTTTGCCAAGTTTCTAGGATAATCAGGATCTGTATCTTTCTCTAATGCTGCATAATATGATAATAATTGAATTGGAATTATTTCTGAAATTGGATACAACACTTCATTGATTTTTGGAATTTTAAGCCAATGATCATAAACATCACTTTCTACATCTGAGACTCCTATTATTTTTGCACCTCGTGCTTTGATTTCTCTAGCACTAGTTAGAGTATCTGAATATGTTGAATCACTTGGATTGATGATTATTACAAATACATTTGAATCCATTAAAGCTAGTGGCCCATGTTTTAATTCCCCTCCTGGAATTCCTTCTGCATGAATGTATGTTAGTTCTTTGAGTTTTAGTGCTGATTCTTTTGCAATAGGATAATTGATTCCTCTACCTAGAATGTAAATATCTGAAACTTCTTTTAGCTCTTTTGCTATTTGTTGAATTTCAGTAGGATTATCTAGTGTTTCAGAAATTGATTTTGAGAATTCTTTAAAATCAATTGTTATTGTGTTGCCACTTATCTTTTGCACAATTTTGTATAGTATTACAAGTTGTGATGTGAAACTTTTTGTGGCAGCTACTCCTATTTCTGGTCCACAATTCATTCCCATAACAATATCTGATTCACGTGCAAGTGATGATGTAAGTAAATTAACAATAGATATTATTCTACAATTTTTCTTTTTTGCAATTCTTACAGCATCTAAAACATCTGCACTTTCTCCACTCTGAGAAATTGCAATTAGAATGGAATTTTCTTCAATAG
>CAYTNP010000109.1:0-3078 GCA_964439165.1 uncultured Nitrosopumilaceae archaeon
TTCTATCTCCACCTTCTCTTCTTCTATCTCCACCTTCTCTTCTTCTATCTCCACCTCTACTTCTGCCTCTAAAGTTATTCTCTTCACGTCTAAATGATGGAGGAGATCTGGTGTCTTTTTCAGTTGGATTTTCATATTTTTTACCTATTTCATCAACTCTGACGTTTAATTTTTCAAGTAGAGTTTGATTCAATCCTTCTCCATACACATCCACTCTTGCAGCAATGACTGCTTTGGCTGCAATTGCTCTGGCAATTTTTCCTCGTTGCCATCTAGGTGCGGCATGGACCATTGCATGTTGGAATAATAATCCGTGCTTTGGTGGTTGAGAGCCCGTCTTCAATGATCTGAATAGTGCTTTTTCTGCACCTAAAACTTGAATTGTACTTGCAGGAAGAGATGCCATTCTTTTGAGACTTCCAGCTCTTCCTAGAATTCTTGCACCCACTGCTGTTCCAAGTATTGCTGAAACATTTGGAGCAATTACTTGCATTTCAGATTCAACATGCTCTTCTAATTTTTTACGCAAGTCATGAAAATCTAAAATTTGTTTTGCAATTGATTGTACAATTGATAAATTAACATCAGAGATATCTCCACCTCTGCTTTTTGATGAAATTAATGATAACATCTCAACTTTGTTGTCTGGAAATCCTGCATCTTCAAAAACTTGTTTTGTAAATGACTCACGTTTTCCTGCCATTACAATTTGTGCATATCCGTTAATACTGTCAATAATGTTATCTAGTTCAGGAAAATGTAATCCATACCATTCTCTTAATCTTGAACTTAGTGCATTTGCAATTTTATCAATTTCATCTAATGAATTTATTGCTTGAATAATATGCAAATCTGGACTTTCAGAAACTTCAGTAACCTTTGAGGATGATAATCCTAATGCAAATTCTCTTAGTTTTCCTAAAGCATCTTGAGGATTTGATGCAAAACCTGAATCAACTATAATTTGTGGTTTTGAGGATTGAACAATTTCTAATTTTGACTCATCCATTATTTGGCAATCTACATTATTCTTTTTCAAAATTGCAAGTAGTGATTCATCACTTACTGCAAATCCTCTTTGAATAGAAAATAGATACTTTACAAGTTCATTGAGTTTTGCTTCTTTACTTTTTACTGCAAGATATTCTTTAACGTTATTTGAGAATGAAAATGCTCTTTCAAGCTTTTCCTCATTGAAAACTGAGATTCCCAATTCTGTTAATATCACAGAATACATGACTAGTTCAATCTAAATGACCTTTAAAAAAGGTACCAGAACCTCAAATCAACTGTTATATTCGAAACTTTGTTCATTAATGAAAGTGGAACCCAGTCTTGCAACTTCCATAGGTCAAATTCAATTAGAAAGACCTGTAATGTTGGCCTCTGGAATCTTGGGAATCTCACTTGATGTGTTTAATCGATTACATCGTTCTGGTGCAGGAGCCGTAGTTACAAAATCTCTTAGCACTGAGCCTTGGGAAGGATATCCAAATCCTACAATCTTTAGTGTAAATGGTGGAGGTTGGATGAATGCAGTTGGATTATCAAATCCTGGTGCTGCAAATTTTGCAAAAATGATAGAGCCTAACCAAGATGTTCCAATTATTGTTAGTATGGTCGGTTCAATTCCTGAGGATTTTGAATTGATGGTTAAAGAATTTGAAAATTGTAAAGTGACAGCTTATGAACTAAATTTGTCTTGTCCTCATGTTGCCAAAGTAGGATTAGAAGTAGGTGATGATCCTGAACTAGTCAAGAAAATTGTGTCTACTGTGAAAAATTCTACTGATGTGCCTGTAATTGCCAAAGTCGGATTGGGAACAACTCATTATTTGAAGACTGTTGGTACTGCAGTTGAATCTGGAATTGATGCAATTACTGCCATTAACACTGTCCGTGCTATGGCAATTGATGTTGAAACCCAACGTCCAATTCTTAGCAATAAATTTGGAGGATTATCTGGAACTCCAATCAAACCAATTGCATTAAGATGTGTTTATGAGATATCCTCAAAATATGATATTCCAATTATTGGATGTGGTGGAATTTCAACTTGGGAGGATGCAGTTGAATTTTTCTTAGCAGGAGCTTCTGGAGTACAACTTGGTAGTGCAGTAGGTGATAATTGGATTACTGTATTTGATGAAATTAACACTGGAATTTTACAATACATGAAAAAGAAAAATTATTCAACAATAAAGGAGATGGTAGGTCTTGCAAAGAAATCATAATCATACAACTGTTGTTACAGTTGAAAAAGTAATTGATGAAACACCTACTGTTAGAACATTGGTTTTTTCAGATGAAGTAATGTCAAATGTATTACCTGGACAATTTGCAATGGTTTGGATTCCTGGTATCAATGAATTACCAATGAGTATAATGATTGCATCAGAACCTGGTAAAGCTGCATTTACTGTAAGAAAACATGGACCTGCATCAACTGGATTATTCAATGTCAAAGTTGGTGATAAAATTGGTGTCCGTGGTCCATATGGAAATACATTTGATCTTAAAGAAGGAAAATTATTGCTAGTTGGTGGAGGAACCGGTCTTGTTACAATGATGAGGTTACTCAAATTTGTAAAACCCACTGATGATGTAACTGTCTTAATTGGTGCTAAAACAAAAGATGAGGTCTTTTTTGAAGATTTGACAAACACTCTACTTGAAAAAAATCCTCACAAAGTTTTGATTTCTACTGATGATGGAAGTTATGGTGAAAAAGGATTTGTTACTGATTTGGTAGAAAAACTTGTCAGTGAGACTCATTATGATGGGGTCTATGTTTGCGGTCCTGAAATAATGATGCAAAAAACAGTTCAATCTGCATATTCAAGAAATATCTTCGTTGAGGCTAGTCTTGAGCGAATGATGAAATGTGGTGTTGGAATCTGTGGAAGCTGTTGTGTGGGTGAGGAACTTGTCTGCAAGGATGGTACTGTTTTTGATGGTGATTATTTGTCTCAAAACAAAGAATTTGGAATTTATCACAGAAATAAGGCTGGAATCTTGGAAAAATACTAATTTTGACCAGCAAGGTTTAAAATAAATCATAAAATTATTTCGGTGAAG
>CAYTNP010000110.1:0-3076 GCA_964439165.1 uncultured Nitrosopumilaceae archaeon
AAGAAGGAGCTGCAGCATTTCTAAAAAGAGAAATGAAAATTATTGTACCTGTATCAATAGCATTAGCTGTAATTATTGGCGCATTTTTACAACCATCAAACGGAATTGCATTTGCAGTAGGTGCAGCATTATCTGCAGTTGCAGGAATTATCTCATTAAAAATTACAGTTAAAGCAGCAGTTAGAGCTGCTCATTTGAGCAATGAAGGTTTAGGAAAAACATTTGCTATGGCCTTTAGAGGTGGAGCTACAGTAGGTTTAGCAGTTCCTGCAATGGCATTAATTGCAATTACAGGACTTTATGTCATTTATCCAGACCCAATCACCATTGCAGGTGTAGGTATTGGTGCTAGTCTCATTGCATTATTCATTAGAATTGGTGGTGGTATCTTTACCAAAGCCGCAGATATGGGTGCAGATTTGGTAGGAAAAGTTGAAGTAAATATTCCTGAAGATGATCCTAGAAACCCTGCAACAATTGCAGACAATGTTGGTGACAATGTTGGAGATGCAGCAGGAATGGGTTCTGATGTTTATGAATCATACATTGTTACAATACTTGCAGCATTACTTATTGCAGCATTAATTGGCGCACCAAACTTCTTCTTATATCCAATTTTAATTGGTTCATCTGGAATGATTGCATCAATAATTGGTGTTGTAATTGTTGGCTCAAAAGGTGTAACTGATGTTATGAAGCCTCTTAATCGTTCGTTTTATGTTTCAGCAGCTATTGCAATTGGATTAAACTATGTCTTTATCACACAATTTATCAGCGACTCTATTGCATCATATGCTTTGTTTGGCTCTACAGTAATTGGTGTTATACTAGTTCCAGTAATTCAAAAGATTACTGATAATTATACAAGTTACAAGAAAGGTCCAGTTAAAGAAATTGCAGATTCTGCAAAATGGGGATATGCCTCATTAACTTTGATGGGAATTATCAAAGGAATGCAATCAACAGGTCCATTTATGATTGCACTCGTTATTGCTATTATCGTATCTTACAGTCTTGCATCTGGTGCAGCACCAGAAGGTGCAGACCCAGTACTTTATGGAATCTTTGGAACTGCATTAACTGCCATGTCAATGTTAAGTCTAGCAGGAATTGTTCTAAGTATTGATGCATTTGGTCCAATTGCAGATAATGCAGGCGGTATTGTTGAGATGACTGGAATGGGTGAAGAAAACCGTAGAGTAACTGATGAGATTGATGCCGTAGGAAATACTACAAAGGCAGTTACCAAAGGATTTGCAATTGCAAGTGCCGCACTAGCAGCATTAGCTATGATTCAAGCATTTCAATTTGAAGCAGCACATGTCTTTGAAGGCGTTTTAGATTTAGATTATAGTTTAACCAATCCTGCAATTATTGTTGGATTACTCATTGGTGGATTAATCCCATTCATCATTACTGGTCAACTAATCAACGGTGTATCAAGAGCAGCAGGAAAGATGGTAGATGAAGTAAGAAGACAATTCAAAGCAGATGAAGGAATTCTTACAGGTAAATCAAAACCTGATTATGCTAAATGTGTAGATATTGCAACTGTTGCATCAATTAAAGAACTATGGAAGCCAGCACTTGTAGCAATCATTGCACCAATTATCTTAGGAATTCTCTTAGGTCCAACAGCAGTAGCAGGATTGTTAATGGGAGCAGTTGTAACTGGTATTCTCTTAGCATATCACTTGGCAAACACTGGTGGTGCATGGGATAATGCAAAGAAACTAGTTGAGATGGAAGGCGAAAAAGGATCTGAAGTACACAAAGTCGCAGTTGTCGGTGATATTATCGGTGACCCTTACAAAGACACTGCAGGTCCAGCACTAAACACTGTCATCAAATTACTTAACACAATTGCTATAGTCTTTGTATCTGCATTTGTTGCAATTCTTGCAATTTAATTTTCTACAAACAAAGTCATATCTAATTCATCAATTTGTGATTGAATAGCTTTTTTCAAAGTTCCATTATGTGCCTCACAGAATTTGAAATAACCATCTACTGTTAGAAAACATCCACAAATCCACTTTGTTTTTTTGTCTCCTTCAACAGTCCACTTTGAATATTTTTGTTCAGACATACAATCTGTATTATCTTGAATCTAAAAAATCTAATCTTTTGTAAAAAGGAAAAAGATTAAGGACAGCCTTCCATTTTTTGGATAAAGTAGCCTTTTTCTTTAATTGCCTGTTCTACAGGCTCTGGTGCTCCTTGTGAGTGACAAAATTGACATTCGTTTGTAGTCATTTCTGCTTGTCCTTCACCGACGGATTCTAACCACTCTTTGCCGTAAGTTAGGGCTTTGTCGTGATCTTTTTCACCAGTAATTACATCAAAGTGCATGGTGTGACCATCTGCTGCTTTGACATAAGTGTCGTATACGTGAATTTCCATAATTCATTGATAAAAAAAGGGATATTTAATTCAAAAACTCTCTACAAACCTAATCTATGAACTCAGAATAAGGAAAATTATTTGGTTTATGATGCTGAAATTTCTTTTACTTTTTTGATTTTGGATTGATATATTTTCCATAAATGATGTACCATGGATCCATGTTTATAGAATCTAGATGTTCTCTGATTTCTTTTCCTTTTTCGGTTTGAATCTCATCGTCGTCCATTTTATTATTATATGAACTTATTTTTTTCTTATATTTATGTAATTTTTTAAAAATTTCTTTTTTTGTTTACCTTTAGGTGCAAAAAAGTAATAGTTTTCTAACTCTAAAAACATGTAATTTTTATGAAATACTCGATTATAGTAAAAATTCAAAATAATGAAATTCTTTTAGAATTGGATGATTCTTTTTCTCCAAAAACAGTAAAATCTTTTGTTGAAAAATTGCCTTTCTCAGTTGAACTAAATGTGTGGGGTGATGAAATCTATACTTCTGAATCTCCAATTAGTGAATCAGAAGAAAACGCAAAATCTCTTGTTTCACTAAATGATGTTGCGTATTGGCCTACTGGAAAAGCAATCTGCTTGTTTTTTGGTGAGACGCCAATTGGAAATCCTGGTGAAATTACACCTGCATCACCTGTAAATGTACTTGGAAAAATTATCT
>CAYTNP010000111.1:0-3028 GCA_964439165.1 uncultured Nitrosopumilaceae archaeon
CCTCTTGTGACTAGACCTTTTGATGCTATTGCTAAAAAATTCAATACTACTCCAGAAATTGTAAAAGAACGTTTGAATTCTTTGAAAGAATCAGGAGTATTAAGACAACTCAGTGCAATCTTTGATACTAGAAAACTTGGATACACCAGTTCACTTGTTGCTATGGAGATTGAATCTGATAAATTAGAACATGTTGCAAACCAAATTAATCGTCATCCTGGAGTAAGTCACAACTATGAACGTGATCATCAGTTTAATCTATGGTTTACACTAGCTGTTCCTCCTGGAACTGATTTGAAAACAGAACTTGAAAAATTCAATGTATTATCTGGAATCAAAAAAGTACGAATGCTTCCTACTTTACAATTATTCAAAATTGGTGTTAAACTAGATTTAGTTGATGAAAAGAAACATGACATTGCACCTACTGAAGAAAAAAAAGACATCAAGGAAACAAAATTTGTAGCAACTGAACAAGACAAAGATTTCATTCGAGAATTACAAAAGAATATGGAAATTATTGATGAACCATTTGTAAATGCTGCAAAAAATCTTGGAATGACTGAACAAGAAGTATTTGAAAAGATGAAACATTATGAAGATATTGGAGTTATGAGAAGATTTGCAGCAATTCTAAGACATAGGCAAATAGGATTTACTGCAAATGGAATGATAGTTTGGAAAGTTGATAAAGATAAAATCCCTGAAGTTGGTGCAACATTGGGTTCATTTCCTCAGGTTAGTCATTGTTATGAACGTCCAACTTATCCTGATTGGCCATACAATGTATTTTCAATGATTCATTGTAAAACTCATGACGAGGCATATGATGTCGCAAAGACAATTCAAGATCAAATTCATGTTGATGATTACAATATTCTCTTTAGTACTCGTGAATTCAAAAAAACACGTGTTGAATATTTTGTAGAGAACTCTTTTACTTTAGAAGAAACAATTCCTACTTCTTAAATCTCATTTTCATCGTGACCTACGATGTGAACTGTACAAAAATACTGGTCATTCATGTTGCAATAGTATAGTGAATCATCTCCACACATCTTACATGGTGGTTTTTTGTCTAATTCTGAGAGTTTTGTGTGGTAAATTTTGCTTTTTGGCGTGATGTTTGAATTTTTATAAATTCTAGTCATCGTTGAGAAATATTCTGATTGAATCGAGTTTAGTGCTTGATCATTATTGATTTTTTTAATTATTGCATCCCATTTTTTGTATTCACCAATTTTGGCAAGCTTCATTTTTTCTATAATTTCTAATGTTTTTTGAGAATCTATTTTTTTGTTTTTTGACAAATTAGTTTGCTTGTGGTGTTGCTTTAAGTTCGTATTCAGGCCATGTATTGTACAAATCATCAATCTCTTTCATATCTGATGAACTAAGATATTTTCCATCTGAAATTCCTGCAAACATTTCAATTTCTTCTTCACTTACTACTGTAGGTAACACTGATGCGATTTTATTTTTAGTCAAGATGAATTTGATTGCAAACTCTGTAATGTTTAATCCGTTACGATCTGCAATTGGTCTGAATTGTTCTACTTTTTCTAAAGCTGATTTTCTCCATTCTGCTTTTCTATCTTTTCTATGGTCATTGCTTGGAATTACAGTGTCAGCCTTTACTTTGCCTGTTAAAATTCCTGATGCATCTGGAACTCTTACCAGAATTCCTACATCTTTTTGTTCTGCTTTTGCAATTAACTCATTTCCTGGAGTTTGCTCTAAAATATTGTAAACTGTTTGTACTGATGAAACACTTGCTCTATCCATTGCCTCTAATCCTTCTGCAGTCCATCCAATTGCTGGACCAAGTGCTACTTGTGCTGTTTTGATTTTTCCTTCTTTGATTAATTCATCAAGTGTATCAAATGTTGAATCTTCTCTTAGATGTTTTAATTTTGGATTGTGCATTCCTAGTGAATCAATATGATCTGTTTGTAGTCTTTCCAAACATGCATCTAGTGCTTTTCTTGTGTATTCAGGTGAGTAGTCTTGTGGTAGTTCTGTATGTCCAATTTGCTCAACGTTTGAAAAATCATATCCATATTTTGTTGAGATGACAATTTCATCTCGCATTCCTTTGAACACTTCACCGATTAATTTTTCACTTTTTCCTTTACCGTACATGTCGGCAGTTTCAAAATAGTTAATTCCTAAATCATATGCTTTTTTTAGCATTCTTTTAGCTTCATCTTCTTCAATTTTCTTTCCCCACCAGTCAAGCGCAATACTCCAAGCACCAAATCCTATCTCTGATACTTCGATTCCACTTTTGCCTAGTTTTTTGTACTTCATTTCTATCTCTGAACAAATATCAAAAATTTCATCATTTATGTTTATCCGAGATTTGCATTACTGAAATTGTGCTTTTTTGATTAAAATTTTGAATAAATTATCCTAGACTGGTAATTAATGGAACAATATCTTTTTTGACACACACAATCATTGGCACATCATTTTTGACATATTTTGATACTTCAGTTTCCCTTAGATCCATAATCAAATCTTGGAAATCTCTAATTTCATCTACCTCAAATGCTAGCATGAAATCCTCATCGTGAATTCCAAAAGAGTATGTTGTGTTTAGAACTACTTGTGGGTATTTTTTACTCACCTCAATGTGTTCATCCATGATTACCTGACGTTTTTCTTTGTCAAGAAGATACCATTCCCTTGTTTTTGTAAATGGATAAACTACAACGTGTTTTTTTGGTTCCATTCCTGTGAGAAATCCATGTTCTTTTCTTGCTCCTTGAACATAGATTGATGGTCTTGTACATGACAAATATGTCATTGATGGAATGATGTATTTTCCAAAAACTGTTTTGTATAATTTTTCAGTAATTGTTTGAATTTCTTCAACTGTTTTTGCTGCAAACCATATCAAAAAGTCCGTATCATCACGTAAACCTAGGTTAGAGTATGTTCTGTACATAATTTTTGAATTATTTAGAATGTTTTCTACTTCTTTTGCAGATTCTTCTTTTGCTAAATCTGCCATCCATCTCCATTT
>CAYTNP010000112.1:0-2943 GCA_964439165.1 uncultured Nitrosopumilaceae archaeon
TGTCCCAGATGTACATTCTCATACAGATGTGGAAACAACAATGAATATCTTCACAAATATTCAGCATTAGAAATTCTTGAGAGAATCAATGATGGTGAGAAAACAGAATTAATTGATCCAATAGAAGGGGACAGACCACTCGTATGATTAATCAAAATGGGATAAATAGAACAAGAATCTAGCAAAAATATGCAAAAGGTAGCTCTTGTAACTGGAAGTTCATCAGGAATAGGATTTGAAACTTGTCTAGCATTAGCAAAAGATGGATTCCACACATTTGCAAGTATGAGAGATACAAAAAAAGGAGAAAAAATTAAAGAGATTGCAGATAAAGAAAATCTTCCAATAGATGTTATTGAGCTTGATGTAGACAAAGAGGAATCAATTGTATCTGCAATTAAACAAGTGGTTTCAGATGGAGGAAGATTAGATGTGCTGGTGAACAATGCAGGATATGGACAGTTTGGATGTACTGAAGATACATCAATGGATGATTTTAGAAAACAATTTGAAACTAATTTCTTTAGTATTGTTAGAATTATTCAAGAAGTGTCACCAATAATGAGAGAACAAAATTCAGGAATTATTGTTAATGTCAGTTCTGTTGTTGGCAAAATGGGATTACCAGGATTTCCAGCTTATGTTAGTACAAAATATGCATTAGAAGGATTAAGTGATTGTTTAAGATATGAACTAGGTCAGTTTGGAATTGATGTTACATTAATTGAACCAGGTGCAATTAAAACAAACTTTTTTGATTCTATGAAAATTCAAGAATCAAAGGCAGACCCAAAATACAAGAAGTTAACTGACCACATGTTATCAGGTCTCAAAATGATGGCACAGTTTGGTACAGAACCATCCCAAGTAGCAGAAATAATTCTCAAAGCAGTTAATGCAGATGAAATTCAACCAAGATACATTGCAGGAACTGATGCTGCCATGTTTTTGGAGGCAAAAAAGACAAAAACAGACCTGGAATTTGAGAAATACATGAGCAAAGAGCTATTTCCTTCAGAATGATACGTACGTTAAATTGATATACACATAAAATGCAATTTTCATCAAAGTCCGTAATTTTAAAGTGAAAAGAAATGAAATGGAAAACGCTACAACATAATGGAATCTTATTTCCCCCTGAGTATGAAGCTCAAGGAATTAAGATAAAGATCAAAGGAGAGCCAGTCAGTCTTGATGTCAATCAAGAAGAGATGGTATACCAATGGGCAAAAAAGAAAGATACACCATATGCTCAAGACAAGGTTTTCCAGAAAAACTTTACAGCAGATTTTGCTAAAACTCTAGATTCAAAATTTAAAAAAATATCATATGAGGATATTGATTTTTCAGCAGCCTTCAAGGTGGTGGATAAAGAAAAAGACATCAAAGAGATGATGAGTAAAGAAGAGAAAAAGAAGATTGCTGTAAAAAGAAAAGAATTACGTGAAGAATTAAAATCAAAATATGGAATTGCCATCATGGATGGAAAAGAAGTCGAAGTTGGAAATTACATGGCAGAACCTCCAGGAATTTTCATCGGTAGAGGAGAACATCCACTAAGAGGAAAATGGAAACCAAGAGTCACTGCAAAAGATGTTACACTAAACATGGGAAAAGAGGCCAAAGCACCTGAAGGCAAATGGGGTAAAATTATTCACGATAAAGATTCAATGTGGTTAGCTAGTTGGATGGATTTTCTAACACAAAAAAGAAAATATGTTTGGTTAGCTGATTCATCAGGATTAAAACAAGATAGAGACAAGGCAAAATACGAAAAAGCAGTCAAACTTGCAAATGAAATTGAGAAGATTAAAGATAGAATTGTTAAAGATATGAAAAGTAAAGATGTAAAAATTAGCAGAATTGCGACTGCATGTTATTTGATTTACAGAACTTCAATGAGAGTTGGAGACGAAAAAGATCCTGACGAGGCAGATACAGTAGGCGCTACAACACTAAGAAAAGAGCATATCAAAATTACTGCAAATACTGTAGAGTTTGACTTTCTAGGAAAAGACAGTGTAAGATGGCAAGAAACACTACAAGTAGAAGGCCATGACAAACAATTCCAAGAGAATCTAAAAAAATTAATTGAAAAAAAGAAACCAAAAGATGAGATTTTTGATGACATTACATCAAGACATGTTAATGCATATTATTCAAGCATTGTAAAGGGATTAACTGCCAAAGTATTCAGAACGTATCTTGCAACATCTGTTGTTAGAAACTATCTTGTAGAGCATGATAATATGAAAGGAAAGACTGCAACTGAAAAATTGTATCATGCAAAATTAGCAAATCTTGAGGCAGCAATGATGTGTAACCACAAAAGAACTATTCCTAAAACATTTGAGCAATCACTACAAAAGAAAAGAGATACTCTAAAGAATAGAGAAAAAGAAAAAGCATGGGAGAAAACAATGGCAACTTTGAAAAAAGTTGAAGCATCTGCACCAAAAACTGATACTCAAAAGAAGGCAAAAACAAAAAGAATCAAGACACTAAATGAGCAAATTAAAAAACAAAAACAAAAACACAAAGAAAGAATTGAGAAATTGGAATTACAAATTGACTTGTCTGAAAAGACTAGAGATTACAATATTGGTACATCTTTGAGAAACTACATAGATCCTAGAATTTTCAAGGCATGGACTGATGAGGTTGGTGCAGAGTGGGAGAAATTGTACACATCTGCATTACAAAAGAAATTCCTTTGGGTCAAAAATGAAAATCTCAAATGGTCAGAATTTGCAAAATAGTGAAAAAATCATTAAAAATTTCATACGTAGCATTTAATTTCCCAAATTTTCAGGCATATACTATGCCGGGGTAGCTCAGCCTGGTTAGAGTGCCAGTTCGCTTGGTAATCTCTAACGGTTCTCCAACTAAGGCAATACTCATAATCTGGAGGTCGCGAGTTCGAAACTCGCCCCCGGCACACAC
>CAYTNP010000113.1:0-2915 GCA_964439165.1 uncultured Nitrosopumilaceae archaeon
AATTTAGTTACAATGGAGTGGTGGAATGACTTGTGGCTCAATGAAAGTTTTGCAACATTTATGGCAACAAAGTTTGTTGACAAGTTTTATCCTGAATGGAACTTGTGGGACCAATTCATTGAAGATGCCATGAATAACGCAATGGGTCTTGATGCATTAAAAACAACGCACCCAATAGATGTTACAGTAAATTCTCCTGCAGAAATTAGAGAAATTTTTGATGTCATATCCTATGATAAAGGTGGATGTGTTTTGAGAATGCTTGAAAATTATGTCGGAGAGACTAACTTTAGAGCAGGACTCAAAAAATATCTTTCAGCATTCAAGTATGGAAATGCCAAAGGTCAGGACTTGTGGGATGTAATTGGTAAAGCATCAAAAATGCCAGTTAGTTCTATGGTCAATTCGTGGCTAAAACAGCCTGGTTTTCCTCAAATTGAAATCACTCAAAACGGTAAATCCCTTTCTCTAAAACAAAGCAGATTCTTAATGGAGCCTACTCCAAAAACTCAGAAAGGACTTTGGCAAGTACCAATTACTTATGGATTGGGAAAAGAAACAAAATCTACATTATTTACCAAAAAATCTACTACTGTAAAAACTACTGATGGTCCAGGATTTGTCGCAAACATTGGCAGAACTGGATTTTATCGTGTAAAGTATGATGATGGAATTTTACTTGATCTAAAAATGTTAGTTGACCAAAAACAAATTCCTCCAGTTGATAGATGGGCAATTCAAAATGATTTGTTTGCATTGTGTGTTGCAGGAAAAGAAGACATTACAAACTATCTTGATTTTACTGATGCATACTTTGATGAGGACTCTTATTTACCACAAACAAACGTTGCAAATAATCTAAACTTTTTATCATTATTGACTTTCTTTGAGGATTTCACTGAAGAGATTAGAGCATATGCAATTAATTACTTTAGAAAAATTCTATCAAACCTTGGATGGGTTCCTCAAAAAACAGACAAACATACTGATGCATTTTTACGAGGATTTTCAATTTTTGCACTAGGCAAGCTTGGTGATGAATCTGTTTTAGAGCAAGCTCAAATAAAGTTCAAAGCATTTTTGAAAAACCCTGCAACATTACCTCCTGATATTAGAGAACCTATTTTTGCACTGGTTGCATGGACTGGAAATGCAAAAACTCATGCACAATTCATCAAATTATACAAAAATGCAAAAACAATGGAGGAAAAATTACGATTCTTGGGTGCAATGTGCAGTTTTACTGATAAAAAATTACTAATCAAAACTTTGCAATTTTCTCAAACATCAGAAGTGCGTTCTCAAAATATGCAGTTACCTATCATGAAAGTTGCTGCAAATCCTTATGGTAGAGAGATTTTGTGGCCGTGGCTTAAGAAAAACTGGGGTAAAATTAGCAAAAAAGTTGGACATGGTAATCCCTTATTCAATAGAATTGTTGCAAGCATTGCCCTAGTGGCAGATGACTCTATGGAATCAGACATTAAGGCATTTTTCAAGAAAAATCCTACACCTGGAACAGAGCGAACCCAAATACAAACACTAGAAAAAATTCGTGTTCATTCAAAATTTTTGAAAAAAATGAAAAAAGATTTCAAAGAAAATGGCTAAGATTCTTCCTGTAATTTCTCTTGGTGTGATTACCGTTTTTGCAATTTTATTTCTTAGTGGTGCAGGAAATGACAAAAATGAATTATTTTCTCAAACATTTGAAATTGATGCATTATACCAAGATGGTATAGTTGTAATCTCTTTTTATGATAAATCTGAAAATACTGGTTCTATTGTAATGGAGATATTGGGAATGGATGAAACTTTTCAAAAAACATATGCAGGATTCGAATTCACAGAATCCGTACCAATTGATATTCCAAAGTATGGTTGGGCAATTCATCCTATAGTTTTAGAAATTGAGCATTCAGAATTTGGTCATATACAACTAAAAACTGAAATCCACGAGTATGATGAACCGATTCCTCCAGTAATATTTTCCCAACCATAGATCGGATACAAGATTTTATTGTACTAGTATTGAGTTTTAGTATTGGACTCTCTTTCTGATTTAAAAAAAGGAAAACGTGGTGCAATTGCAAAAGCAATCACTCTAGTTGAAAACGATCCTGCTGAATCAAAAAAACTGTTAAAAAAAATTTTCAAAGATACTGGTAAATCAATTATTATTGGAATCACTGGACCTGCAGGAGCTGGAAAAAGTTCTCTAATTAACAAAACTGCAGTTGCATTAAAAAAATTAGGCACAAAACCTGCAGTACTTGCAATTGATCCTACCAGTCATGTTACTGGTGGTGCAATTTTGGGTGATAGAGTACGAATGAACGAATCCACTGATTCAGGAACTTATATCCGTAGTATTGCATCTCGTGGAGCTACAGGAGCTGTTTCTCGTTCATTAAGAAATAGTATTCGTGTATTAGAATATGCTGGGTTTAACCCAATCTTAATTGAAAGTGTAGGGGCTGGGCAAACTGAAGTTGAAATCTCAAATATTGCAGACATTACAGTTGTTGTGTTTAATCCAAATACTGGTGATAGTATTCAAACAATTAAAGCTGGATTAACTGAAATTGGTGATGTATATCTTGTTAACAAAAGTGATTTGAGTGGAACAAACCAACTCTTTGATGCAGTTAGAGACTTTATTGGAGATACTGAACGAAATCCAGTAATTTTGAAAACCTCTGTAAAAAAAAATACTGGAATAACAGAGTTTGCAAAATCTCTGAAAAAATTAATGGTTACTAAAAAGAAATTAAAAAAAGACAAAGATTCTCAGCGATTAGAATCTGAACTAAAAGATATTGTTTTAAATAACATTAGAGAAAAGATTGATGATATGCTAGATTCTGATAAAACATTTTCAAATTATCTTAAAAAATTAAATACAAAAAAAATAA
>CAYTNP010000114.1:0-2911 GCA_964439165.1 uncultured Nitrosopumilaceae archaeon
GAGAAATTGTTTGAAATTTTATGATTTGATATGAATAAACCATTTCTAATTAATTAGAAACAATTGCACTCATTAATGACTTTCCTCCAATTAATGCTGCAATGGATAATACAATATTTGCCAAAATATTTGCTGCAAGTACACCATAATGATTATTCTCAAGAAGATTAGTAGAATCAAGTATATGGTTTTTATAAGCTCAGTATTTTTGCACACTAAATGACATTGAAATTAAGATGCGAAGACTATGGTTTTGAATGTGATTTCATTTTAGATGAAGAAAAAAGCATTGAACAACTTGAAAAACTTAGAAATCATTTTGAAGAAGAACATGGAATAGATTACACAATTGAAGCAGTTACTCAAATGATTACAAACAAAGGTCATTCTTTAGAATCAATTAAGAAATAATCATTTTCTTAAGTTCATATTTTTCATTTTATTATATAATTATAAAATATTGTTACAAGTTAATTTTTGGAGAAGAAATTATTTCAAAAAATATTTCTTTGAGTTTATTTGCCAAATCAACAATTACTCTAACTTGCTCCATTGCCAAATCTTTAAGACCCTGAATTTCATCTTCAAGTTCTAGAATTTCATCTTGTAATATTGATTTTTCAATGTTTAGAGATGAAATTTCATCTTGTAAATCAGAATTTTTTTGTTGTAACCTGTTGTTTTCTTCAGTTAATCTTTGAACTTTTTCAGATTCTGTTTCTCCAGGAAAAGGTTCTGGCACAGGTTCTGGTTCTGGTAGTTTAATTGGTTCAGGTTCTGGTGCAGGACCTGGGATTTGTGGTGGTTCAGGTTCTTGTTGTGTTTCACTTGCAAAAGAAAATTGTGAAAAACTAGTTAAAATCAAAAATGAAAATAATGAAACAACAAGACTATTTTTCATATAATCACTATACAATATTAGAATAATTTTGTATATGAATATGATTATTCATTGTATAATAGAAAAAGAGGTTATTTGTAAAAATCAGGTTCTTGATCTTTTTTCTGTTTTGGAAGATCTTCCATGACTGCTTGAACAACTTCATTATGGTTGTATGTCAAGTGTCTAAGAAATTTTGCAGATTCATCTGATCTAGTTTTTTCATCTGCAAATAACATTTCAGGACTACTTAATTCTGCCATCATAGTATTACATTCTTGACAAGGATCAAAATCAAGGTACAGTTTCATGTTTTGTGTCATTCTCCTTAGTATTTAGACTATTTTATCGATTGTGATAGGGGAGCCTCCCTTTTTCGAGGCTTTACCTTATCTACTGCATCGATGAGATCCTGTTGAGAGATTTTTATCTCCTTAATGTTTTGAGATTTTCCACCAACATATCTTTTCAAAGCAATAATTGCTGCCCTATTTGCAACAGCACCAATCTCTGCTCCACTAAAACCATCTGTCAACTCTACAAGTTTTGTAATGTTTACATCATTGCCAAGTGGTTTCTTTTTGGTATGTATCTCAAAGATGTGTTGTCTTCCTTTAGAATCAGGGTTTGGGACCTCGATGATTCTATCAAATCTGCCAGGTCTAAGTAAGGCCTCATCTACAATATCTAATCGGTTTGTTGCACCAACTATCAAGACATCATTTAGTTCCTCTAATCCATCAATTTCTGTTAGAATTTGAGACACAACACTTTCTGTTACATGTGATTCAGAACCTCCACTACCTCTTCGAGGAACTAGTGCATCAACTTCATCTAAGAAAATGATACAAGGAGATGCTTGTCGTGCTTTTCGAAATATTTCTCTGACTCCTTTTTCACTTTCTCCAACCCATTTTGAGAGTAATTCTGGTCCTTTGATACTAATGAAATTAGACTCTGTCATTTTTGCCAGAGCTTTTGCAATCAAAGTTTTACCAGTACCAGGTGGGCCATGAAGTAAAATTCCTTTAGGAGTTTCAACATCAACATAATCAAATGCCTCTTTGTGTTTAATTGGCCATTCAATTGCTTCTCGGAGTTCTTCTTTAAGAGAATCTAAACCTCCAACATCATCCCATGTAACGTTTGGAGTTTGAACTTGAACCTCTCTTAGTGCACTTGGTTTGACTTCTTTTAGTGCATCTTTGAAATCATCACTTGAAATTTTAATTTTTTGAAGAATTTCTGATGAAATTTTGTCTTCATCAAGATCAATTTCTGGAAGTATTTTTCGTAGAGATCTCATTGCAGCTTCTTTTGCTAGTACTTCTAAATCAGCTCCAACAAATCCGTGAGTTGTTTTTGAGATTTGTTTTAGATCTACTTTTTCATCAATTGGCATTCCACGTGTATGAATTGATAAAATATCAAATCTACCTTCAGCATCAGGGATACCAATTTCTATTTCTCTATCAAATCGTCCAGGTCTTCTTAATGCAGGATCAATAGAGTCTGGTCTATTAGTAGCTGCAATAACTACAACTTTTCCTCTAGACTTCATTCCATCCATCAATGTCAAAAGTTGAGAAACAATTCTCTTTTCTACTTCTCCTGAAACTTCATCTCTTTTTGGTGCGATTGAGTCAATTTCATCTATGAAGATTATACTAGGAGAATTTTCTTCTGCTTGTGTGAAAATTTCTCGAATTCTTTCTTCACTTTCTCCATAGAATTTTCCCATAATCTCAGGACCACTAAGTGAGACAAAATTAGCATTTGTTTCACCAGCTACTGCTTTTGCAAGTAATGTTTTTCCAGTTCCTGGAGGGCCATACAATAAGACACCTTTTGGTGCTTCTACGCCTATTTTATCAAATAATTCAGGATGTCTCATAGGTAATTCTACCATTTCCCGGATTTTTTGAACTTCGTTTTTTAATCCACCAAGTTCATCATATGTGATTCTTGGAATAGATGCATCAATTGCTTTAGTCATTGAGCCAAGCTTGAATATTGTATTTTCAGTTACAA
>CAYTNP010000115.1:0-2900 GCA_964439165.1 uncultured Nitrosopumilaceae archaeon
TAAAAAATCTAAAAAAAGGCGGCATGTCTTTTATGCTAATTACGCACGATTTGGCTGTATTATCTGAAATTGCAGATAAAATCGGAATCATGTATGGTGGACAAATGATTGAATTTGGTTCATCTGAAGACATTTACAAAAATCCTAAACACCCTTACACTCAGGGACTTTTAGAATCCATCCCTACACTAAAGGGAGACCCTCCAAAATACATCAAAGGAATTCCTCCTAGCTTACTTGATGCTCCAACCGAATGTAGATTCATTGATAGATGTCCCAAAGTCTTTGATAAATGCAAACAACTCCCACCAAAATTCAAAACAGATTCAGGATATGTAAGGTGTTGGTTATATGAAGAAAAATAATTTACTTTGAATTAAGATACTCTTTATCTATTTTTTTTAGATATATTTCTTGAATTGCTGCAATTTCTCTTTGAGTAACATTTTTGCAAATCATTTTTGCATACTTTATCAAATCTGAGTTTTGTTTTATTTTCTCAAACTCTTCGATTTTCTTAAATGAATCTTGCTCAAATTTCATTATTTCTTTTAATTCTCCACTTATTTCTAATGCACTCATGCTTTCATAGTCTTTAGAATTTGATTTTCTAAAACTTATCTCATCAATGAGTTTTGTAATCTCATCATCTTCTTGCATGATATTTTTTATATTCTAATTAGAAATAAATTAATTTTCTTTTTGTTTTTTATGCTCTAAAATATGCTTTAATCCATCAGTCATACTAAGTGAATCTAAATCAATTTCACAATAAGGACACTTCAATGCTCTAGAGTTTAGGAATGTTTTTTGACTATTGGAAGACAAGAGTCAATAATTCTTAGCATTTCGGATCTGATTACTTTTTTATCAATTGATACCCACACTCTGGATTTTTTTATTGCAAAAGAGATTGTTTGCACCTTTTTTCTTTCCTCCCAAACAAATTCTACTTCGCCTAGATTTTTATCAAAAAATCCTTCAAGATCTGTCTTCATTGCAATATGTGAAAATTGGAATTTAGTGTTTTTTTCATTTAATAATGGAATTAGGTCTGCCCTTCTCTTGTATGCTTGTAGCTCTCCTCTCTCCCCAATCACGCCTACAAATCGGATAAATGGACTGATTCCAGCAATCGCATCACAAATTTGCTCAAAATCTTTTTTTGCCATTTGAATAATGTGGTAAAAAGATGATATTTTAATGATTGTTGTGTTTTTCTAATCTAGTTTTAATTAAATACTGCCTGAAAACAGTTTGATTTGTGGATTTTATTGATCTAATTCCGTTTGCACCGGATGTTGGTTATCCTCTTTTAGCATTAGTAAATTTCCTTGGTTCTCTTGTACCTTTTGTTCCTTTACCTGGATTTTTGTTACTTGCAACAATGTCAGTTGGCACACAGTATGATTTGCATATTTTAGCAATCATATCTGCATTAACTGCAACTGCTGCAAAACAAATCATCTTCTATGTGAGTTATGGTGGACGAAAAATAATTAATGAAAAAACTAGAAAAAGAATGCGTCCATTTGAAAGATTGGTAAAAAAATATGGCGCAGGCGCTGCATTTTTTGCTGCAGCCACTCCTATACCTGATGATTTAGTATATGTCCCATTAGGATTAGCAAAATATAATCCTAAACGATTTTTTATTGCAACACTTACTGGAAAGTTTGTTCTAAGCTATGCAATTGTTTTTCTTTCTCATTATCTTGGTTTATCTTTAGTTGAACCATTCTTAGAGAACATGGATGATGCTACTCCTATCTATATTGGAATTATAATTTTTGGTGCAATGATGACTAGTGTTATTATACTTCTTTTGAGATTAGATTGGGTAAGGATTCTTGGAAAGTTTGCACCTTGGACTTTGGATGAAAATAACAAAGACGAAAACTAGATTTTAATTTTAAAATTCCACAACTTGTCTGTTGCCTCTCTAATTCCTATTCTTGATGAGGTAAAAATTTTCTTTGACTCTATTCCTTCAGTGATAAATAACTTTGAATCTTTTGTCAAATCAATACCGTATTGTTTTTTTGTAATCTCTAATGATTGAGCCAGTTTTGCAGGCCCGTTTGATAAATTCTTCAAATCTGAAATGTTTCTGTTTTTTTGCATGATTTTGATGCCTTTTTCGGGTTTAATTGCTCTGATTAGAACTGCCCCTGCATTTGTATTGGGGTGTCTTGCAACCACGTTAAAGCAGTAATACATTCCATATGTGAAATAGACATACGCTCTTCCTACTTGCTCAAACATTGCTTTGTTTCGTTCAGTTTTATTCCTAAATGCATGACTGGCAGGATCATCTTTGTGTCTGTATGCTTCAGTTTCAGTAATTATTCCTGAAATCTCTTGTCTTCCAATTTTTCTGACAATTCTTTTTCCTAGTAATTTTTTTGCAACTGTAACTGTATTTTGCTGATAAAATTCTCTAGGAATCTTGTTCAATGTCAATTTTGATATCTTTGTCGTTTTTTAATTCTCTGATTAATTCAAAGAGTTTTTTGATGTCATCTTTTAGTACATCAATTAATTTCTGATTGTAAATTGTTGCTGCTGGATGAATTGTGATAAAATAGAGTTGTTTGTCTTTTCGAATAACTTTTCCTCTAAATTTTGTAATCTCAGATCCTCCCAAGACTGAATTAAATGCCGTATTGCCTAAAACACAAATAATTTTAGGTTTTATGATTTTGATTTCATCTCTTAGATATTCTTGACATGTGCTTCTCTCAATGGTACTTGGCACTCTGTTGTTTGGTGGTCTACATTTTACGACATTTGTAATGTACACATCTTCTCTTGAAATGTTTGCCTCTTCTAGTGCATTTGATAATTTTTTTCCTGCAACTCCGATAAATGGCTCTCCGTTTTTGTCTTCATTTTTTCCT
>CAYTNP010000116.1:0-2889 GCA_964439165.1 uncultured Nitrosopumilaceae archaeon
TAAGTTCATGCAGAATTTACACTTAAGCACTGCTCAGTTTTTGGGGTCCACTTCTTTTAGTTAACAAAAATATTAGTCACAAACTGACTCATAATGATCCAAAAGTTCTTGCTGTAAATTTAGTTGTCCCTGCCAAATTTGTTTTTGTGCTATTTTTACAGATTGGCATTCTTCGTTTAAAAGGGGATAAAAATCATCTACACATTCAATAATACCCTCTAAATAATTAACATTTGCTTTCACCAAAGGATACTTAAATGCACAATCGCATTCTACGAATTCCGGTTCTGGACTAACTGGTATATGATCAACACCAGTGCATTGACTATAGTAATTGAATAATTGTATATCACCGTTTAAATTTCTAAATGGATGATGGTACCACCACCAACATTTATATTCTAAACCTCCAATTAATTCAGCTGATTCTACATAGCAATTCCATCTATCATCTCTAAAAGAATTAGGATTTGGAGGAGCTGGTCCACTATAATTCGGAAAATTACTTGGTTGCTCATACTGAACATTTTCTATGCAATTCATCATAGAATTAATTGCCGATAAATCAGGATCACACCCTGAATTATCCAAGCTGTCAATAACTATCCAAAAATCTGTAAAATCACACAAGTATGATTCTTGATCAGGATTATAGAAATCAGGACAATTATCACAAATATTTCCTACTCCATCAAAATCTATATCAACTTGATCTGCATTATCTATTCCTGGACAATTGTCTAAATAATCATCAACTCCATCCTCGTCTGCATCACTACAATTTGATCTTTCATTTTCACGTGGACAAGTTTCAGTTAATATCCAATTATCTTCATCTAAGCAATCTTGGCCTTGAAAGAAAAATACACCCACAAATCCTGGTATTGCCTCAAATAATCCTTCACAGCTTTGTACAACTTGCTCACACTGCTCAATAAGAAGAATTCTATTATTATATGAACAATAATTGCACCAACTACAATAGCTGTAATATAATGCTTTATCTTCAAAAAAACAGGGGCTTTCATAAAATGCATCAGTTACTGCATTAACAATAGTATTAAGATTTAATAACAAATAACCAAAATTAATTGTTTCTATAGTCGGGAAATTACCAAGCGATAGCGATGGAAGCGCTTTCCATACCAACTTTAATGTTTCCAAACCAAAATCAATTACTAACGCATTCAATATTACCGAATTAACTTCTATACTTCTACCATCATATAAAGCATCAATTAATATATCAGGATAACAATAGGATAATCCTATTCGATCTAATCTATTCGGAATGCTATTTTGAGTTGAAAATATTGATTGATTATCCGGATATAAATTGTTTGTAAACATAAACGTCCAATAATCTTTAGAAATACCATTTAAATTTTTATCAGTAATGTGAAAAAGAAATATTAGTTCAGTTGATCCATAATTAAGCATATCATTCAACGGATCCGCTTTAAAGAATGTTTCAACTAGACCACTTTCCCATGTTCTTATTGCCATTTCTTTAAAATTATAATTTTCAATATTTTGAAGAATATACTTTTGCATTTATTAATTCTAAATTGAAATCCATTGAAGAATCTTCAGTTTTTGAACTATTAACGTTACAGTTACTAATCAACAAGAATGAAAAAATAATTATTGGTATATTAGTTTGTTTAAACATTTATTATTTCAATTTTGAATATACGGAAATCATTTTTTTAGAAAATATTGATTGATTATCCGGATATAAATTGTTTGTAAACATAAACGTCCAATAATCTTTAGAAATACCATTTAAATTTTTATCAGTAATGTGAAAAAGAAATATTAGTTCAGTTGATCCATAATTAAGCATATCATTCAACGGATCCGCTTTAAAGAATGTTTCAACTAGACCACTTTCCCATGTTCTTATTGCCATTTCTTTAAAATTATAATTTTCAATATTTTGAAGAATATCAACAGGAATTAGCGATCTATAGTCGGGGTGACCAAGTCCTAAAATAAAAAGGTTTTTATCAGTAGAATTAATATCATGTGCGTAATATTCTTTTGGAATAAGATTTGAAAAAATCTCATTTACTTTTTCATTAATCTCATTTAAATCTTTTGAATAATATACTTTTGCATCACCATATAAATCTTGCAATATTGGTACAGATTGACTTTTTGAATCTGATGAAGAATCGCTGTTACAGTTGAAAGAAAAGAATAGCACTATAAGTAAAATAGTTTGTTTACAAACAATCTTTATCATTCTGTTTTCACATTAATTAAATTTTGCAACCTCAAGGACAGGGGAATTTATACATATATAGTTAAAGTCTAAACTATTTAGCGCAGTAAAAGCATCTTTTTCTTGGCAACGTAATCACCGGCTCGAAGCTCATAAAAGTAGACTCCTGAAGCAACTATATTACCTCTGGCATCCAGTCCGTTCCAATCCAACACGTGATGGCCGGCATTTAACTGCCGGTTAGTAAGTACATTTACTTGCTGGCCCAAGAGATTATACACAACCAATTTTGCCATTGTTTGTTCAGGCAAGTCGAAGGCAATCCGTGTTGTTGGGTTAAAAGGGTTGGGATAATTCTGCGCTAAACTGAAAACAGTCGGAAGTGCATCATTACCGATACCCATTTCAGATGTATTAAACGTAATTGCATTGCTAACACCAGGAAAACTGCATGTAACATCCAATAGGTCTGGTGCCATAGAAGTGCCGGGAAGTTTAACATTATCAAAATAAAATGTAATAGTGGCAGGTAAACTTTCATGTCCATTTGGAGTTTTATAAGTAAGAGTAAACAAAACACCTTCGTCACTATCACCTGCTGTCTGGGCACGGTTTGTACTATAAGCCATTACTTTTACATAATCATCTATTTCATTACTTAA
>CAYTNP010000117.1:0-2845 GCA_964439165.1 uncultured Nitrosopumilaceae archaeon
GGAAGACGAATTTCTTTTAGTGCACTTTCGTTTTTTACTTGGCGCTTTCCCATAGAGGTAATCAGCATAATGAGCATATAACTGGTAGGGTTTTTCTGGCAACCAAAATCACAAAAAATAGATTTTATCTATAACAAATTAGCATGTAATTTGTGGAATTTCGATGTATTGATGAATGTGCCCAATGCTGTATTGAAAGAGAGTACTACCCTAGTAAAGAATTTGGGAAAATTGGAGTATTGATTCTTCCTGAAGAAAAAGACAGAATTGAAAATATTGCAAAAAATAAAAAAATTGAAATTAGTATTCTACCACGAATAGGGATTTCAAATAAAGATGAAGATTCTCCATCAAAAATTTTGGCATACCAAATGATGGGAAAAGATAGTAATGGAAACACATGTCCATTCCTAGATACAAATAATGAAAACAAATCACCACATGGTGGATATCCATGTAGTATCTACAATGAAAGACCTCTTGCATGTATGACGTATCCATTAATTGAAACAGACCCAATTACATTAGATGAGAAATGCAAGTTTTGTAAAGAACATAAAACTGCAGATGAAAATTTAGATTCAGAGATCGAAGGATTACTCAAAATAAAGGAAAAGATGAATACAGATGCAACATCAATTTGGAGATTTGCAACACAAATAGGTGAAAAAGAAGATCAAGAATTTTTTGAGAAAGGCTGGATTCTAGAAAAATAGCCTAGAGTGCATTCTACATGTTAAAAACAAACCAAAAACTCAAAAAACATTTTGATGCACACAATAATGCACCTTTGATATTTTTTGAATCTTTTTTAGAATATTCTAAAAATAAATTTCCAGCTTCATTAATTTCAGTATCAGAATCTTTTCCATGTCTAGTTTTACATTCAGCAGCTAGAACATACAATAATGCAGATTTTACTGGATCTGCTTTTTTTGTAGATTCTGCTTGATTAAGAAACAGGTTATGTGCAGAGAGAAATTATTTATTTTTGAGATGAGTTAATGCAATTTCAGAATTAATTTTAGATGACAATTAAAAATATTGATTATTTTTTAGTTATAAAATTTTGTAAATGAAATTATGGATTAATTACAGCACGACCGATAATCTTTCTTGCTTTAAGATCCTCTAGTGCAGTATTTGCCTCATCCAAAGAATATCGTTTAGAGATTACAGGATTGATAGTTCCTTTTCTTGCGAGATCTAACAATTCTACCATATCGTTGTAATTTCCAGTGTATGCTCCTTGAATTGTAATTGACTTTAATGGGATAGTTACAAGAGATAACTCCAAAGAGCCACCAAATAATCCAACTAGTACAAGATTACCTCTTTTTCGTAATACTGCAAGACCAGTTTTTACAGTAGGTGGAGCATTAACAAAATCAACAACACTGTCTGCACCTTTATCATTGCATATTGAAAGGATTTTTTGAACAGTTTCAGGATCTTTTGAGTTTACAGTAAAATGTGCACCCATCTCTTTTGCTGTTTTTAGTTTTTCATCATCTAAATCAACACAAATAATTTTTGCATCAGTAATTTCACTTGCAATTTGAACTCCCATTAATCCTAGTCCACCAGCTCCAACAATTACAATGAATTCTGGAGTGTTTTGGTTTGCTTTTTTGATAGCAGTGTATGCAGTAAGTCCTGAACAAGCAAGTGAAGTTGCAGCGTCAGGATCAACACCATCAAGTTTTGCTAAATATTTAGAATTTGGAACTAGAACATAATCAGCGTAACCACCATTTTGGAAAAGTCCCATTGATTTTGGAGCATCACATAGATTTTCATTTCCTACTTTACATGCAGGACATTCCCCACATCCCATCCATGGAAAAACGAGAACATCATCACCCACAGAAACATTAGAAACACCATCTCCAATCTCCTCAATTGTTCCAACAATTTCATGACCAGGAGTAACAGGATACTTTACACCTCTATCAGTTACTTTCAAGAATTGCCCATCTCCCATGTCATATCCTCCTTCCCAAAGATGTAGATCACTGTGACACACACCTTCAGATTTTACCTTTAGTAGAACCTGAGTTCCAGAAGGTTTTGGATTTTCAGATTCTGAGATAGTAAGAGGTTCATTTGGACCTGGAATTCGGGCAGATTTCATAGTAGGGATTTTCGTCTTAACAATATAAGAGTTGACTGGATGTGAGAAAAAAATAGAGCCATTAGATATTATTGAATAGACAGACCATTGATCGTGTGAGTGAGACACAAACTCCCAATAGTATTTCTCAAGAACCAGTGAATATTCTATTTAGTCCAAAAGACGTAGCAAAAAAAGACGTTTGGGAAATTGATTTAATTCAAATTTTAAACATGTTGATAAAAATTTTAGAAAAGACAGGCAAAAAAGATCTCAAAGTTGCAGGAATGGCAGCCTTATCATCATCATTAATCTACAGAATGAAAGTAGAAAGTATTTTTGCATTACAGAGAGCAGCAATGGAGAAAAAACCAATGCACCAAAGAACAGATGTAGATATTGAATTAATCGACATTCCATACAGACATGAATCAACATATCCAGTTTCATTAGATGATTTGTTAGGATTACTTCAAAATCTTATTGGAACAATTGCAAATCCTCAATCACGAAGAGGAGGAAAAACAGAGATCGAACCAATTACAGCTCCTGATTTTGATGAAATTTTTATTTCACTTGAAAGTATAATTGGAAAATACGAAGATTTGATTATGAAGAAAATTCAAAAAGCAGGATTTGGTTTATTGCAAGATATTATTGCAGACTTGGATCAAATTGATTCCATTAGATGCTTTTTTGCATCATTGTTTTTAGCAAGGGACCAAAAAGTAG
>CAYTNP010000118.1:0-2813 GCA_964439165.1 uncultured Nitrosopumilaceae archaeon
TTAGAATCAGATAGTATTGATGTAATTTATGATGCATCAAAGAAAATGATGGAGACAGTTCATAATCTAGGAATAAACAGAGTAGAGGTAATTCTCAAAATTGATTCAAGAAACGACAAACAAGTAAAGATGGAAGAAAAGATAGAATCAATTAAAAAACAATTAGATTAGAATTTTTTTAAAATTTCAAAATGAGTACTTCTTTGTGCAGGAGTTCGTCCTATTTCTTTTACCATTGTTGCCAATTCATCAACAGATGATGCAGTTTCTTTTCCTGCAGCTTTATAGATTTCCTCAGAAAATGCAGTTCCAACTAGATCACTTCCACCATTTGAAAGTGCAACTTGAGCCAATTTTTTTCCATATGCAACCCAGTAAACAGAAATGTTGTTAAGAACATTTGCAAGCATCAATCTAGATAATGCAATTACTCTCAAATCATATACTGATGAGCATTCATGAGTTACCAAATTATTTTGTTCTAATTCAGTATTATCTAAACTAAATTTTAACGGAATTAAGGTTAAGAGGCCCCCAGTTTTCTTTTGTAAATCTCGAATTTTTACTAAATGATCAACTATATGTTCAGGTTTTTCAATATGACCATAAAGCATAGTGACATTACTCTTTATTCCCATGTTATGTGCTTCTTCAATAACATCAATCCATTCTTGTCCAGTACATTTTCCTCGAACAATTTTATTTCTAATGTCAGGATGAAATAGTTCAGCACCGCCACCAGGCATTGAATTAAGACCAGCATCTTTTAATCTAGACAAAACTTCTTTTGTAGAATTTTTTGTAAGTTTTGATAAAAAGTAAATTTCAGCTGCAGTTAATGCTTTGATGTTTAATTCAGGATGACTTTTTTTGATAGTTCTCATCATGTCTTCATAGTATTCTAAAGGAAGGTTAGGATGAAAGCCTCCAACAATATGTACTTCAGTTGCACCCATCTGTTTTGCAATTCCAACTCGTTGTTCAATTTCTTGAGGAGTTAAAGTGTAAGCATCATCTGCACCATCTTTCCTATAAAATGCACACATTTGACAACTTGCAGCACAAACATTTGTGTAATTCATGTAGTACGAAGCTGCAAAAGTTACAGTATTTCCAACTAATTTTTTTCTTGTAGCATCAGCAACTGCTCCAAGTAAATGAAGATTATCATAATTCATCAATTCCATTCCATCATTGTAGGACAATTCCTCTCCAGATAATGCGCGATCTAATGCTTTAGAATCCCCAGCCAATTGCTCTAACATAGTATGATTTTTCTGCATCATGATATATTCCTTATAGTCTCAAGGATTAAGTAGCTAATCACATTAATCACAATATGGTGCTACCATTAGTTGATGAACACAAGCCAAAATGCTATTTGTGTCATGAAGGGTTTGAAAATATAGAAAAACTCAAAGAACATCACAATTCAAAACACAAGGAATTTTTTGAGTCACATGAAAAACAAGATAAAAAAGAGCCAGCACCAGGCGATGTTACTGTGTTTTAGATTTTTGTTCATTTATTGATTTTAACAAATCTTGTGCAAGTTCCTTTGAAATTTTAGCCAAATCATAATGTTCATCAATAGATAATGCTTTTTTGAAATGTTTTATGGCATCTTGAAGTTTGCCCATCTCACCTAAAGAAAGTCCTTTGTATGCTAAAGCCATGGCACATTTCTTATCAACTCGTAAAGCAACGTCATAGCATTCTATTGCCTCAGAATATTTTTGTTCAGAATGCAAAGAGGCACCTTTGTTTAACAAGGCATTAAGATTATCAGGAGATAAAGACAATGCTTTGTTAAATGAACGAATGGCAAGTTTCAATCGCCCCATATTTTGAAGAGTGGCACCCTTGTCAACATAGATACTACTGTTTGTAGGATCCATTTTCAGTGCAGAATCATATAATTTCAAAGCCTCATCAAAATTTCCATCCTCTACACATTCATAAGCTTCAGATAACATCATCTCAATATTTTTACTCACAGTATGAGATAATATTTTGTTAATAATATAGATTGACTGTAGGTAAAAAACAAATCAAGAAGAGAATTTGTCTCGAGGATCAATTTCTAAAGACTTGTTAAAACACACCATAGCTTCTTCATATCGACCTAAACTCCGTAATGCCACTCCTTTGTTATTCCAGAGATTAGGATCATTTTGATTCAACAATAAAGCCTGTTCAAAAAAATCCAAAGCCTCTTCAAATTTTGAGTCTATCAAAAGAGAATTACCCTTTTTTACCAATTCTGAAATATTCTCCACAAATACCATTAAACAACATATGTAATAAATTTGAAAAAGAAAATCAAAAAACATAGTTCTTAAACAAATGTACAAGAATTGAGTGAAAATTTAAATAAATTTTCTGACATTATAGTATACAGTCATGGATGAAACAGATGAGAAAATTTTGAAAAACTTGATGGTAGATGCAAGATTATCTGCAAGACAACTTGCTTTGAAATTAGGAATGTCGACAGTTACAGTTCTATCAAGAATAAAAAAACTTGAAAAAGAAAAAATCATTCGTGGATATACTGCAATAATTGATCATGAAAAATTAGGATATTCTCTTACTGCAATAATTGAAATAATTGCAAAAAATGACAAAATTCTAGACATAGAAGAAGAGATATCCAAATTTGAAAACGTGTGTGGTGTGTATGATATTACAGGCTCAACAGACACCCTAGTTATTGCAAAATTCAAAGAAAGAAACGAATTAAGTAAGTTTGTAAAGGAATTAGCATCAATTTCTAATGTGGAAAATACAATCACTCATGTAGTTCTAAATAC
>CAYTNP010000119.1:0-2632 GCA_964439165.1 uncultured Nitrosopumilaceae archaeon
CAGGTCTGTCTTCTTTTGGTTTGAATGGTACTTGACAATCGTTTCCACAATCTCCACACTTTGTATCGAACATTTCTCGTGGTCTATCATCTCTTCTACCGAATCTGCCACCTGGTCTACCGCCTGATCTACCTCCAAATCTACCACCACTTCGTGGTTCTGGTTTATGGTTTTGGAAGCATTCTCTGCAGTATACAGGTCTGTCTTCTTTTGGTTTGAATGGTACTTGACAATCGTTTCCACAATCTCCACACTTTGCATCAAACATTTCTCTTTCTCTATCGAATGACATTTCTTTCTGCAAATTTGTGAAATTCTTCTGTAATTAAACTATTGTAAAATAAATTCATTTTTTCCTTGAAATTTTTTAAAAATTGAACTATAACGATTTTATTTTTTTAAAATATATCAGAAATAGATTTTTATTAAATTTGTAAGGTAAACGAACCAGATGGGGCTTAATTATTATCAAATCAAGAAAAATATCCTTAGAGCAAGAAAATTAGTGATAAGAGCAACAAATACTGCTGGATCTGGTCATCCTGGGGGTTCTTTTTCAATGGCAGAAATTTTAGGTTGTTTGTTTAACAAACATTTGAAATTTGATCCTAAAAACCCTCAATGGGAAAATCGTGATCGTTTAGTATTATCAAAAGGACATGCAGCTCCTGGATTGTTTTCAAATATGGCAGTTGCAGGATACTTTCCTGAATCTGAATTAGATACTTTGAGAAAATTTGGAAGTAAATTACAAGGACATCCTGATTTGAAATGTCCTGGGGTAGAATTTTGTGGTGGATCTTTGGGAACTGGTTTGTCTTATTCTATTGGAATTGCATTAGCAGGAAAAATTGATTCAAAAGATTATCATGTTTATACAATTATTGGCGATGGGGAATCAGATGAAGGTCAAGTTTGGGAGGCTGCTATGACTGCTTCAAAATACAAAGTAGATAATCTAACAGTTTTTCTAGATAGAAATTTTATCCAACAAGATTCTTACACTGAAAAAATTATGCCTCTAGATGAAAAATTAGAAGGAGATGATCTTTCTGAAATGTGGAAAGATGCTTCACGATGGAAGACTGGCGATAAATGGAGATCTTTTGGTTGGAATGTGATAGAAATTGATGGACATCGAGTAGAACAAATTGATGCAGCAATTACAAAAGCCAATGCAACTAAAGGAATACCTACAATAATTATTTCAAGAACTATCAAGGGAAAATCTGTAGAACATATGGAGGATAATCCTCAATGGCATGGAAAGGCACCTGATTCAGATATGGTTCCAATGATTAATCTTGAACTTGATTCCCAATTTATGATTGCACCATCAATCATTGCAGGTGACATGACAAATTTAGAAAATGAAATCAAGAGATGTGTTTCTGGAAGAGCAGACTATATTCATCTTGATGTAATGGATGGTCAATTTGTTCCAACTACAACTTTTGATCATACAAAAATCAAAGAATTAAGATCACTTACTACAATTCCATTTGATTCACATTTAATGATAAATGATCCTGGTAAACATGTTCAAAATTACATTGATGCAGGTAGTGATATTATCACAGTTCATGCTGAAGTTACAGATGAATCAAGTTTTGGTGAAATTCATGATTTACTAAAACAAAATCAAGTTGGAGTGGGATTTGCAATAAACCCTGATACTGAATTACCTGAATGGTCTTACAAATTTTTACCAACCCTTGATCAGTTAATTGTAATGTCTGTTGTACCAGGAAAATCTGGTCAAAAATACATTGAAGAAACCCATGCAAAAATGACTAGATTAAATTCTATTTTAAAAGAACATAATTTTTCAGGATATATTGAAGCCGATGGGGGAGTAAATCTTGAAAATATTGGTTCAGTATTTGCTGATGGTGCTCGAGCATTTGTTGGTGGTGGTGCAATTATTGGACAACAAGATGTTAGAATGGCAATAAGAGAATTTAGAGACGCTGTTTTAAAATCTAGAAGGAGTATCTTACTTGAAAAAGCTAATGAATCAGGAGGAACTGATTCTGTAAACAAATGGATTGGTTTGCATGTAATTGGAGAAAAACAAGAACAAATTAAAAAAATTGCTAAGGAGCGTGGATACATTTGAATGAACCAATAATGACTGACATGCGTTCAGAATATTCAAAATCACTTATTCAAGCTGGACATGATAATCCAAATGTAGTAGTGTTAGGAGCTGATACTACTGATTCTCTTAAAACTTCAGGTTTTGGAAAAGAATTCCCAAACAGATTTTTCAATGTTGGAATTGCAGAAGCTAATTTGGTAACTATGTCTGCAGGATTGGCAGTATCTGGAAAAATCTCTTTTGCAAGTACTTATGCCATATTTTTACCTGGAAGGGCAGTTGATCAAATCCGAAATAATATTGCATATCCCTCACCTATGGGGAAAAAAGGTCTTAATGTAAAATTAGTAGCATCCCATGGAGGACTATCTGTTGGACCTGATGGTGGTTCTCATCAACAAATTGAAGACATTGCAATAATGCGAGTAATTCCAAATTTTCGAGTTTTTATTCCTGCTGATACTATTGCAGTATCGAATTTGACTAAATTAATGGTAAGAGAATATGGTCCATTTTACATGAGAATGGCTC
>CAYTNP010000120.1:0-2619 GCA_964439165.1 uncultured Nitrosopumilaceae archaeon
CTAGGAATCATTGAATTAGTTACTGCTCTATCTAATTTGGAGAATCTTTTAGTTAATGTAATTTTTCCAATAAACGTTCTTCCAAAGTAAACTGCTATTGTAATTAAAATTCCAAATACAATATACTCTATTCTTCCAAAACTTGCCATTAATCCAACAAATACAAAGAAAAATGATCTTACCAAAAATGTTAGTTGATTATGTGTAGGATCATCTAATTCAATTCTTGGAAGTTTGAATCTTAATATTTTTGCAAGATGATTCTTGTTTCCAAGCATTAAACCAAATACTAATGCAGTTAGTGCACCTGATTCACCAAATGAATTTGCCAAGAAGAATAAGACAAACAAAATTGCTAATGTTAGCATGTATGCATGTTGAGCATTACCTAGCTTTGTTGAAACATACATCCAAGGAATTCCAACTCCAAATCCTAAAACTAAACCTACAACAATTGCTCTTCCAAGTGTTTCTTCTAAAGTTTGAAGATCAAAATGTCCCAATAACACTGCTTCAAACAAAATAAATGCAATAATCGTGGCTAAAATATCAGTTAATGCCGATTCAAAACTTAGCATTGATTTTGTCTCTTCAGAAATTTTGATATTTCTAACCAGTCCAAAAACAATTGCAGAACTACTTCCACCAACAATTGACGCTAACAGAATACTCTCTAACCATCCCCATCCTAATGCAAAGTGAGTTGCAACTGAAATTATTATTACAGATAAAATGAAACCTAGAATTGCAAGTGTGAATGAAAAGTGTGCAGTTTTAATCACATGTTTAATGTCTAAATTTAATCCACCATCAAACATGATAATTATTAATGCCAAAGCTGCAAAGTATGGAACAACTTGAATTACAGCTTCTGGTTGAATTATTCCTAAAACAGGACCAAGAATTACTCCTAGAACCATCAAAAACGCAACATCTGGAATTCCTGTTCTTTTGAAAAATGCTTCACCTGCTACTCCAAGAAAAATAACTACTCCTGCTGCAAGTAACACTACATGAGCTGGTGCAATTAACCCATCTTGAACAGATAATGTCTCAACAGAATTTTGTAATCCTACAATTTTATCTAAAATTACACTAGCATCAAAATTTGATAGTGGAATAGTATCTCCTGTTTGTCCTTGAATCAAATTCAAAATAGACAAAATTATCGGATTCATTGACTGGATGTAATTATCTATGGATAAAAATTAAACTAGATTTGTTTACTAATTTTAGGCTCTAAAACTGATTTTTAAATAACATACTTGAGACTAGAATACTATGAGTGCTACAAACCAACTACGTGCAGATCATGATCAGGTTCGTCGTCTAGAAAAAATTGTGTTAAAATGTTCTGATGAATTAAACAAAGGAACAAAAATTCCATTCTCAGATCTTACAAAAATCACTGTAGTTATTTCAGAATTTGTTGATACTATTCATCATTCAAGAGAAGAAGATTCGTATTTTCCATGTGTTGCAAGTTATGAAACTCTAAAAGAAGAGATTCGTAAATTTATGATTGAGCATGAATTTGGACGAAATATCGCTCGACAAATTTCACATCATCTAAAAAGATGGAAAGATGGAGAAGACGCACTAGAACCAGTATCTCGATTTTTGAGAACATATGGAATTTTTCTAAATGACCATCTAAACAAAGAAAACAAATTTTTTGATGAAGCAGAAGCTGATGTCTTATCTAAAGAAGAAGAAATTGAAATGTATGAACAATACAGATCAGTTTTTGCCATAGTTAAGAAAATTGATGAGATGATAGCAGAAATTGATTATTTAGAAAATCAACCTTGGTTCCGAAATTAACGTAAACTCTTTATGGTCTATTGAGATATTTGTACTCATGAAACCTTTCATACTTTGGATGACTGGTCTTCCTTGTTCAGGTAAGACTACCATCGTAAAAGATTTGCAAAAAGATATTCCAAACTTGGCAATGCTTGATGGCGATGAGCTAAGAGAATGGTTTTCTCCAAAAGATTTTTCAAAAGCAGGACGAGATGAACACAACAAAAAAGTTGCTCATTTGGCCAAACTTTTGCTAAATCACGGTGTTCCAAGTGTAGTATCACTAGTTTCTCCATACATTGAGAACAGAGAAAATGCTAGGGAAATTATCAATGCAGGAGATCAATTTGCAGAATGTTATGTAAAATGTTCATTGGAAGAATGTGAAAAAAGAGATGTCAAAGGCATGTATGCCAAGGCTAGAGCAGGAGAAATCAAAGGATTTACAGGAATTGATGATCCGTATGAGGCTCCAGAAAAAGCTGATCTAGTTGTTGACACAGAACAAGATTCACTTTCAGATAGTGCAAATAAAGTAAAGGACTTTCTTAAGGGAAGAAACCTACTCTAAAATTTTTTAAATTCTTCAACAATTTTTTCATGAATTAATCCATTTGTTACTAGAATTCCATTTTGATGAAAAACATCTTTGTTATTGTATGTAATGTCATTACCTGACATATCTGTCATTTTTCCACCAGCTTCAGAAATTATACAGTATGATGCTGCTGAATCCCATTCTTTCATTTTGTTAGTTGTTGTGATGTATGCTTCAGCTTCACCTGAACTAATTTTTCCAACTTTTAATGAACT
>CAYTNP010000121.1:0-2579 GCA_964439165.1 uncultured Nitrosopumilaceae archaeon
AAAACGTAAACCTTTAGTTATCATAATATTTAGAATAATAAAATGAGTAAATTCTCTGAAGAAATCGAAGTTAGTGGCCATTTAATTGATTCATTGATCTTAACTAAGATATTTGACAAAATTATGGATTTGAAAGGTGAATTTCAAGTAGAAGAAATCAATATCGGAAAAAGAAAAAAAGATCAATCTTATGCTAGATTATTAATTGATGCAAAAAATCAAGAACATCTTGATAAAATTCTAGAAACAATTTATCGTGAAGGTGCAGTTTCAAAATTACAAAAAGAAATCAAACTAAAAAAATCCCCAAAAAATTATGTAATGCCAGATAATTTTTACAGTACTACAAATAATCACACTCAAGTTTATCACAAAAACAAATGGATTCAAGTAGAAAATATGATGATGGACAAGTGTATTGTTGTAAAAGGAAAAAGAGCTTTTTGTGTTCCAGTAAGAGATGTAAAAAAAGATGATTTGGTAATTGTTGGAGAAGAAGGAATCAAAATTACACCACCTGAACGTCCAAGAGAAGGAGTTAATGTATTTGAATTTATGAACAGTTCTAGTTCTAGTGAACGTCCTACACAACATATTGCAAAAAAGGTTGCTGAAGATATTTACAATACAAAAAAGAAAGGTGGAAAAATCGTAATAGTTGGAGGCCCTGCTATAGTGCACACTGGCGCATCTGATTCTGTTTCAGAACTTATTAGATCAGGATACATTGATGGTATTTTGGCAGGAAATGCACTTGCAGTCCATGATATTGAATATGCAACACTTGGAACTTCATTAGGAATGAATGTCAAAGATGCAACTTTGGCATATCATGGTCATAGAAACCACATGGATACAATCAATGCAGTTTTCAAAGCAGGTTCAATTACAAATATGGTTAAAACAAAAAAACTAACTAAAGGAATAATGTATGAATGTGTAAAAAACAAAGTTCCATTTGTTTTAGCAGGTTCAATTAGAGATGATGGTCCACTACCAGATGTGATAACTGATGTGGCTCAAGCTCAACGTGAATACAAAAAAGTTCTAAAAGATGCAAGTATGGTGATTATGATTTCAACAATGTTACACTCTATTGCAACAGGAAATATGCTTCCTGCTAATGTCAAAGTAATAGTTGTAGATATCAATCAACCAACTGTCACAAAACTTATGGATAGAGGTACATGGCAAGCATTAGGAATTGTATCTGATGTAGGGGCATTTTTGCCAATGGTTGCACAACAAATTAGAAAAAAGAAATAATCAAGGCATCAATCTAGGATGCATTACTTTTAATCCATCATTACTAATTTCTATTGGATGGATTTGCTCACTATGTTTTATTCCTCTAAGTTTTGTTACTTGAATTGATCTTTCCATTGTTTCTTGATTTCTTGAATGTCGTAATTGAATTACTCCAGATGATACAAACCACTCTGGTGGAATTTGTGAATCATCAGTTGTTTCAGATAATAAAATAGATGATACACCACAGATTTCAAGTGCTTGAACTAGTCCCTGTAACCCTTGTCTTGTATGAAATTGATCAGAATATTGCATTTCTAAAATGGTTATAGAGTCTATTACCACCCTTTTTGCTTCTACTCTTTTGATACTAATAATTAATTTTGTCAAGTGCTCAAACGGAATTTGCTCACCTCTATACAATGAATCATCTTTTCCAATAGATTCATCAATTAATTTGAAACTATAGGAGGATTGCATTCAATTTGCGAATGTGTATTTCTTAACAATGTATCAAAATAATCTTCAATCATACCTAATCCAGAAATTATTCTAGGAGCATTAGTTTTTATAAATTCTATTTTATCTGAATGGGTTTTTGGGGCATTATCCAAATAGTTGTGAAATGCTTTTTCTCCATCATAATCAACAAAGGCCATTCTTGCACTGTAATCAGTTCTTTCTAGTACCAGACTATCTCCACCTACTATTGCAGTATGATATGGGTGTTGAATTAAGGATTCAGAGAACTTTTGAGAGGTAGTTATTTTTGATGCATTAAATTCTGGTGAGAATTGATTAAAATCTGCTAACAAGTAAAATGTGGCCTGAGGTTTTGTGGCTTTGACTCCAGGAATTTCATGTAATTTCTCATAAACAAATTGTCCCATTATTTGATGAATTTTTCTTGTAACTCTAAAATATTCATCCATTTCTTTGCTAACTTGAAATCCTGCAATTGCTGCATGTTGAATCGGAGTAGTTACTGCAGTATATTCAGTCGCAAGAATTTTTTTGAATTGTCTTCTAACATCTAGTGCATGTTGTGGAAAAATAACATATCCTAATCTATAACCACCTGCAGCATGTGATTTTGATAAACCATTTGTAACAAATGTTCCTTCAGGGTATATTTTTCCCATACTGACAAAATCTTCAAACTCATATGTTGTCTGCGCATAAATTTCATCAGAAATTACAATGATATTTTGTTCTCTACATACTTCTGCAATCTCTTCTAATTCTCTTTTGTTGTAGATTAATCCTGTAGGATTATTTGGGTTGTTGAAAATTAGGATTTTCTGTCTGTCATGTAATCTTAGACTTAATTT
>CAYTNP010000122.1:0-2579 GCA_964439165.1 uncultured Nitrosopumilaceae archaeon
CCACTATTGCATGAGGCATTAGATGAGGCATACAAGTATCGTTTTTCAAATAGTGCCTTTGATTATCAATTCAAATATTTTGATATCAATGCAAATTTTGTAAAAAATGGTGAATCTGTTAGATCTCTTGATTACAATAATTGTAGAGTAGATAACTATCAAGTTGAAACACTTGACAGTAATGACTATGAAAGCTATTTCAAAGAAATTGGATTTGCAATTGTTGATAAAATCACCTTTGTTTGTAGTGGTGTAGCACAAAATAGTAATGGCTGGCAATTGCCTTCAGATGATGTTTTCACTGATTATGGTGAATCTGAATTCACATTTGCAAATAATATGAGAACTACTGTAACTTTCATTTATGATGATGGTTCTGAAAAAATTCAATTCCCTGTATTTGATTTAGATTCTGCATTTGAGGAATCTTCAGATAATGTAGTTCCTGAATTTTCTGTTGAAGGTCTGTTGAGTGATTATACATTACTTAATAGAGCAGTTGATAATGCAAGACAAGTATCTGGAAATGGTTATGCATATAATCTGGATTTTGATGTACTTGTAGAATTTACTAATGGTGAAAGTGTAATTCGAGGACTTGAATTCCAAGATTGTACTGTTAGCAGTGCTAAAATTCATACACATTCAGATAAAGAAGAAGGATTTACTGGAAAAAGTGCATTTGTACTAGTTGATCAATATAGCTTTTCATGTTCTGGATTAACTCCAATTAACATGTACTATGATGACCTTCGTGGTGATGCTCCAATTTGGAAGACAACACATTTGACAAATGATTATGTTGAAACACTTCAAAATACTGACAAAGGATTGGATGTAATTAGCACATTCACTTTTGCTGATGGTAATGAAACAATAGAATTTTCAATGTTCAAACAAAATGAAATACTTACTGCAACTGAATCTGTTAACCAAGACAATGGTAACAGTAGTCTAGCTGCTGATGCATTTACAAGAAAAACTACCTATCCTACAATCGAATTTCGTGGAATAGTTGGAGATTATCCAATACTATACAACTATGTTGATGAAAATCGTAAAATTCAAAGTGTAGCTGGTACTCAGTATAGAGAATTAGTTGACATTGATGTTGTTGTATCTAATGGAGAAGTACTTCGTGGTTTCAACTATGTAAATTGTAGAGCAACAAACTATGATGTTGACACTGAAACAAACAAAGATGAGAGTTATGCAAAAGACAAGTTTGCATTAGAGAATATCTTTGACTTTGAATGCCAAGGATACCATCCAAACAATCCAACATATGATACAATGTTTGAAGTAGCACAAGCAGATACTCAAAGTACCAATGATCTAAGAAACACTGATCAATGGGCTAGAGGATTCTTTGTAGAGTAAATTTACTCTTTTTTTCTTTATTTTTATTTTTAGTTCCGATCAATTTTTGATCTCTGATTTGTATTGTTTCTATATAGAACACCATACAACATGTTGAGCAGCCTTAACTCTAATTATTTACTCGATTAATCATGGGACAATGGTTATCGTGGATTAAATCCAACGAAAAAGAACTCTTAACGATTCTTGATAATTTAGCAAAAAAAGCAGTTGAAACATCTGAAGCCGTAGTTGTTTTATTCTCTGATCTTAGTAATACTGAACAAGTACAAAAAGTACATCGACTAGAAACTGAAGCAGATGTATTAACTAGAGATATTTTTTCAGAACTAAACAAGACCTTCATCACACCATTAGATAGAGAAGATATGCAAAGAATTGCATCAAAAATTGATGATGTAATTGATTTCATGGATGGCATTGCAGCACGAGTTTACAGCTACAAAATCACTACTCCTCCAGCATATACTCAACAAATTGCAGATGAACTAGTCAAGGCTACAAAAGAAGTAGAATACATGATTTCAAAACTACAACGAATCAAAAACCCTCAAGATATGATAAATCACTGTAGAAATACCAGTGATATTGAGCACACTGTAGATGATTTGTATAGAGAAGCTATCAAAGAATTGTTTGAAAGCAATGATGCAATTCAAATCATCAAACTAAAAGATATCTATGAAACAATGGAGACTGCATCAGACAGATGTGTAGATGTTGCAGATGTAATTGAAGATATTGTTCTAAAATATACGTGAGATGATTAAATGATAGAAATAGCAATAGGTGCAATCATAGTAGCATTAATCTTTGATTTTGTTAATGGCTTTAATGATTCAGCAAACTCTGTTGCTACAGTAATTGGAACACGTGTTCTAAAGCCACTTCATGCAGTTGGATTGTCAGCTGCAATGAATTTCATTGGACCTTTTGTTTTTGGTGTAGCAGTAGCTACTACTATTGCAAAAGGAATTGTCAGTCCTGATGACATTACAGTTTACATGATTATTGGTGGTTTGGCCGGTGCAATTACTTGGAGTACACTTTGTACTTATTTTGGTTTGCCAATTTCAAACAGCCATTCTTTAGTTGGAGGAATAATGGGTGCAGGAATTGCAGGATTAGGATTTGAAAAATTAGTTTATGGTGGTTTAACTAAAGTTTTTGCAGGAATTGTAATTGCTCCTATTGGTGGA
>CAYTNP010000123.1:0-1317 GCA_964439165.1 uncultured Nitrosopumilaceae archaeon
TATTTCTACGGTTTGTGCTGCACCTGAAATTTGAATATTGATAAAGTCATTTACTCCATCCAGTTTTGGTTTTTCAGTTATTTTGATGATCATACCTTCTTCTAAAACTGCTGAAACCACAATTTCTATAGTGTCAAAATTTGAACCACTTTTTGCATTTATTGTCCATGTTCCATGTTTTCCTTCTGATGGAATTCTAAAAGTACTTTCAGATATTTTCCCATTTTTATCTGAAAATGTTTCTTTTTCTTTAATTATATTTCCATCAGGATCCATCATCGAAACTGTTAACAGAACATTTGCTGCAGTATCACCTAATAGTAAAATAGAATCTCCTGGGATGTAGTCTGATTTTGTTGTATTGATTTCAATATCTCCAGAACCAGTTTGTAATCCTACTGTGAAAATTTCTGTACTTTGATCACTGCCTTTACTAATCACTGCTGAATATACCCCTGATGCATAATTTGTCAAGTCTAAACTATGTGATCCTCTTCCATCTGGTTGTAATGTGATTGAAATTGCTTCTCCTATTGGTTTGTCTGAGGGATCGATAACCAATAAACTGATTATTTCTGATGCCTTACCTGATAGAGTTATTTCAGCAATATCTCCTGCTTTGTAGTTTAATTTGTCAAATTCTAAATTAACTGGGATTGTTGGGAGTTGAGCAATTCCTGCATAGATGAATTCTTTATGATTTTCTTGAGTTGCAATTACTGTGTATGTTCCTTTAAGAGATGTTTGTTCTGTTTGGAATTCAAATGATATTTCTCCTGATTCATCTACTTGAATAAAATCTGCAAAAATTTCTTTTCCTAATGGATCTTCAATCACAATTTCAATTGATTTGTTAGGCAATGCAGTTCCCTCAAATGTCATTATTTCACCTTGTTCAAATTTTAAACTTGAAGGAACAATGATGATTACTTTATCTGATTCAACTGACCAACTTTTCAAAAGATTTTCTCTACCATCTGAAATTGTTGCACTGTATTTTCCAAAAATGGCATCTAGTGGAACAATTATTGGTTCTTCTAACTTCCAATTACCTTTACTATCTACTTCTGCAGTTCTAGTGTTGATGATTTCATCATCTGGGTTTTTAATTTCAGCTGTTATTGCACTTCCTGGTTGCGCTGTTCCAGAGATTTCTAAAAAGTCTCCTCTATGAATTGTATTTGGAATACCTTGAATTGTTAGTTTGATGTTATCTGATTCTGGAATTCTATTATCTGGTTCTCCTATTCTGAGACTGATTGATTTTTCATCTCCAATTTTATTTTTTATTTTAAAATCTACTCTGTCAGCTTTTTG
>CAYTNP010000123.1:1417-2493 GCA_964439165.1 uncultured Nitrosopumilaceae archaeon
CCAAGCCAAATTCTAAAAGTATCTATATTTTCATTTGAATTGTTTGTAACTTCAATTATTGTTGTCTCTTCAAATGAAATACTTTTCACATCTACTTCTGCATAAACATTTGATGGAAGGATGATAATACTTAGTGAAAATAATAATACTGTTGAAAGTAAAATTCCTTTTTTCATAATACCATTCATTTCTTTACCTTGAAGATTTTTTCCTATTTTTCTATTTTTTGATTTAGTGTTAATCATGAGAAACCTTCTTAAATCTTAGGCTTTGGCCTTTTGAAATTTGTCCAAATCAGGTTTTGTCATTACATTTTGATATTGTCTTATTCTTTCTGCAATGAGTCTGTATAGTGAGCGGAACTGATCTTTGGTTTTATCTGAAAGAAAACTAGTTTCCTCAAGTGTGATTTTCTCACAAATGTATCTTGTAATTTCCTCATTATCAAACTCTCCCCAATCATCATCGCTGTGCTCTTGCCAAATTTTTCTTAATTTTTCTAGATTACCTTTACCTTCTTTTGATGCTATATCTTGAGGTGTAATGTTTGAAAATCCTTCTTGTCTTAGTTTAATTTCATAAGTCTGATTTACTGGATGCAAATAATCCTCAAGGACAATATAATCCTCAATTGATTCAATCTTTTTCCCTTCTCTTTCAAAGAAAATGGTTTGAACTGATGAAAACTCGTTTGATACTAGTTGTGATGATATCTGCTTTGATTCTTCGGTATTATCTAATAATACGAATGTCTTGTACCCGTGATTTCTATAAAAAATTGCCAAAGGCAAAACTGAGTTTTTGTTAAATGCTGCAATGACATTTAATGGATTCATTGAGATGTTTGGGTCTTGTAGGAATTTATCAAATGCATTAAGATACATTGCATCAGACATTGTCTCAACTATAATTACTGGTCTAGAGTTTGTTCCTATTTCCCTATCTACAATTGATTCTACTTGACCTCTAGACAAACCATACAAAATTGGAGTCAATGTCTTGTCATCTGCATTCCAATAATCATAAAATATTCTACTGAGGTGTTTTCGTTTATCTAATTCTACTACAAGCAAATT
>CAYTNP010000124.1:0-2447 GCA_964439165.1 uncultured Nitrosopumilaceae archaeon
CGCCACACTCCATCGCTTTCCCTATCATCTGCAACGTCCATCTGTACTGTGTCTCCTTGTCGTGTTCCAGAGAGTGGCAGTCCGAGTGACACTGCTGACAAACTGGTATGGTGAAATAGTCAGGAACTTTTCTGCCCATGCCTGCCCCAAGAGAACTGCTTCTTAGATGGTGGACTTGGACAGGGTGTGTTCCGCAGTGAATACATGGGTGTTCCGCTACCCACTGCATGTACTTCCTGCTTTTCATTGGTTGATTATATCATGTGGATTTAGTATAATCCCAAGTTCGTCTAATTTTTTAGGATAAATTATGAGCCTAAGAAGAATACTCAAGGCACTAGACCTTGACCTCACAACGTCTGAGAAAATGATTCTTATCCTTCTATCAGACAATGCTAATGATGAGACAGGAGAATGTTGGCCCTCACAAAAATACCTCGCTAACAGAGCGGGAATGTCCAGACAGAATGTTAACTTAATTATCAATAAGTTACGTGATAAAGGACACATATCTTTTGAACACAGGAAGGGGGAGAATGGACAGAGAAGTAACATGTACCGAATCCTTACCCTGTCAAATGAGATGACACCCCCTGTCAAGTCAGATGACACAGAATCTGTAATAGAATCTATACATATGGTGAACAACAGTATCTGGGATGTATGGGAGCAGTTAGCAGGGCCTAATTCCAGATCAGTATTGGGCCAGTTAATCAAGAACAATGGCGAGAATGAGGTAGCCAAAGCCATAGGCATTGTGCTGTTGAAAAGACCCGCTGATCCCAAGCAATATCTGTACGGCATACTCAGAAACAACAAGCCAAAAAGAAAAGGATTCCAAGCATGAAAGACTACGCAGATTTTGGTATCAAGTTCACTGGCGCAGGCGGTCAGGTTTCAACCACTTGTCCTAAGTGCAGTAAGGACAGGCGGAAGAAGAACGCCAAGTGTCTGTCAGTAAACACAGATGAGAAGATTTGGTTGTGTCACCACTGTGGTTGGAGTGGTAGCCTGTTGTCGGGTACTGATGACAGCCTTGGTTTACACTGGCGTAAACCTGAGTTCAGAAAGCCAGAGCCTGTACCCAAGAGCGATCTGCCAAAGGCTACGATTGAGTGGCTGAACAAGAGAGGCATATCAGAGGAGACAGCCATAGACTGTGGTGTTGGCATGAAGAAGGTGTACATGCCTCAGTCTGAGGAGGAGAAGATGGCCCTCACGTTTCCCTACTACCGCAACGGTGAGTTGGTGAACGTGAAGTACAGGTCAGGCTCCAAGGAGTTCAGGTCTGAGGTTAATGCAGAGCGCATACTGTATGGGCTTGACGATATCTCAGATGAGGATGGGATTGTTATCTTTGTCGAGGGAGAGATGGACAAACTATCTCTGTATGAGGCGGGGATAAAGCAATGTGTCAGTGTTCCTGATGGTGCGCCATCCGTTGAGTCAAAGAACTACTCATCCAAGTTTGAGTTCCTCAACGAGTCACGTATCAACGGAGTGGAGAAGGGCAGGACTTACATCATAGCGGTGGACAACGATGCCCCCGGTCAGAGACTGCAAGAGGAACTGGCACGTAGACTTGGCAAAGAGGTATGCAGTAGGGTGACATGGCCTGAAGACTGCAAGGATGCCAACGATGTACTGGTCAAGCATGGCAAGAAGGGGTTGGCTGAGTGCATCGAACATGCGGAGCCATACCCCATAGCGGGTACGTTCACAGCCAGTGATCTGTCCGACAAGTTGGGTGAGTTGTATGACAACGGATTGGAGAAGGGAATTTCTACAGGTTGGTCGTGTCTCGACAAACACTACCTAGTCAGGCCGGGATGTTGCTCTGTGGTGACAGGTATACCATGCAGTGGCAAGTCCAACTGGATTGATTCTATGATGGTGAACATAGCCAAGAAGGATGGATGGAGGTTCGCCATCTTCTCGCCAGAGAATCAGCCACTGGAGGATCACATGTCCCGCATCATGGAGAAGTATGTTGAGGCCCCATTTAGACAGGGCTTTACAAGACGCATGACCAAGGAAGAACTGAACTACGCCAAGGATTGGGTGAAGGAACACTTCCACTGGATACTGCCAGAGGATGATGCAGAGTGGACACTGGGGAAGATACTGGAGACAGCGAGGGGATTGGTCAGGAGGCATGGGATCAGGGGCTTGGTGATTGATCCGTGGAATGAGTTGGAGAGTGCGAGGGGTGCGTTCTCTGAGACAGAGTACATTGGAGTGTGCTTGAAGAGGGCGAGACAGTTCGCCAGAAGGTACGGCATACACCTGTGGATAGTTGCCCACCCTGCCAAGATGTACCGTGACAAGGATGGAGGCTACCCAGTGCCTAGCCTGTGGGATATCTCAGGTTCTGCACACTGGAGGAACAAGTCAGACTCAGGTGTGGTGATCTACCGTGACCTGTCAGACCCTGACTCCAAGTTGGT
>CAYTNP010000125.1:0-2338 GCA_964439165.1 uncultured Nitrosopumilaceae archaeon
CAGAGTTACATGGGAAATAAGACTGAGATCTAGTGACATACCCTTATATTTTGGGTTCAAAGGTCGATAAGAATTGGCACGTAGAAAAGGTCGAGTAAAGGACAAGTGGAGAGAAAAACGCTGGGTTACAGTTAATGCACCAGATTCGTTTAACAATGTCCCAATTGCATATGTTCCAATAACTGATGATGAAAATGCATCAGGTAGAGTTTTAGAAGTTACATTGTATGATATTCTAAAAGGAGACCCATCACAACACCAATACAAAATCTATTTCCAAATTGACAAGGTTGATGGTGATAAAGCATCAACAATTTTCAAGAGATATGAATATTCAAAAGAATTTTTGCGTAGTTTAGTTAGACGTGGTTCATCAAAAATCAATTTTATCATTGACATTAAAACAAAAGATGGTTATGTCTTTAGAATCAAAGTATTGGCTTTGACACACAGACAACTAAACACATCAAGACAACATGCACTTAGAGTAATTGCAAGAGATGTGATTAACAAAACAATTCCAGAAATGACAATTGATCAATTTGTTCAAGCCACTTGTTATAGTAAAATTAATTCTGATATCATGGCAGCATTCAAGAAAGTTATCAGAGTTAGACACGTAGGTCTTGAAAAAGTGAAACTCATCAGAACTGCAGATAAAGAAACTAAATTACTTGAAGCATAATCATCAAGTACTTTTACAATAATGACAAGCAAATTAGAAGTTACAATAGATGTTATTGTTCATGCAACTGAAGATGTTTCAAAAATTTTTGAATCATTTGATGAGACTTTAGGATTAAAAGAAGAAGAATTTTCAGTATCTGAGACTACAGGTCACTATGAAAATCCAATCACTCTGCTAAATACCACAATAACAAAAAAACAGGCTCAAAATTTTGTAAAAAAACTAGTCGAGAAATTACCCCAAGTTCAAATCAATGAATTAGTAGATGAGATTGAAGAAAGAACAATAGATTCTAGATTTCATATGAGATTAGATAAACAAGAGTTAGTTAACGGGAATCTCAAAGTTAGTGAAAAAGACACTATAAAATTGAAAATCCATACTCCTATTTACAACAAAAAAGATACAGTCAAAATATTTTCAGATGTCTTGCAAATTGCCAACTAGATTAAATAGGAATTAAACAATACCACAATTTGGGAATGAGGAAATAACAGCCGCTCCAGTCTGAGCTAACGCTTTGAAGACGCCGCGACGAACCGACCCCAAATTTTTAATCGATCAAAAATTTTCAAAAGATGAATTTACACATATTTTGATGGTATTATTTTAAATACGGATAGACAAACATCTCATTATCGTGGCAGATTATGATGTTATAATTGCTGGAGGAGGATTAGCTGGTACAATAACAGCACAATCAATTTCTCACTATTCAAATCAAAATCTAAAGGTTCTAGTTGTTGACAGAAACCCAGAAACTCTTCCAGGTAGAAAATCAGTTGCTGGTTGGGTATGTGGAGATGCATGCTCAAAAGAAGCAGTAGATTTCATGTCAGATAGAATCAAGGTAAACTGGACCAGACCAGAAATTGAACATGACGTCAAAGGTGTAATGGCATTTTCACCAGATAGAGAGACTGCAATTCCATTTGATGGTGATGGATTTATGTTAAATCGTACAAATTTACCAAAAATCCAAAATGAAAGATGTCAAAAAATGGGAATTGAATTTGAGTTTGAAGTTAATTTAACAGGTCTGATTTATGACGGTCAACAAGTAGTTGGAGTAGAAGGGGTAGATAACAAAACAAAACAACCTTTCAAAAAAACATCAAGACTTGTAATTGATGCAACAGGTGTTACATCTCTTCTAAGAAACGGACTTCAAAACTCTACCAAAGTTGAAAAAAGAATCGACATTGAAGATTTAGAAATTACTGGAAGATACATTATGAATTTTGAGCAAGGCCAAAAAGATCTTACAGAGTTTGATAAAGATTATTGTATTATTCATTTAGATCAAGATATTGCCCCAGGTGGATACGGATGGGTATTTCCAAAAGGAGATACTAAGGTTAACATCGGTTTAGGTGTAGAAAAATCATTTTTAGATAAACGAAATACAAGATTAGGCAAAAAAGATAATGTCGAGTCATTAATGAAAGAATATCTTCAAAGAAACAAAGCAATCAAAAACGCAAAACTTTCAGAAGATCCTGCAGACACACTAGGAGGTAATAATTCTGGAATTTTCCAAGTTTCAGTTAGAAGACAAAATGATTGTATGGTATCTGGAGGATATATGATGGTTGGAGATTCTGCATGGATGCCAAAACCAATTGATGCAGGAGGAATTGGACCAGCATT
>CAYTNP010000126.1:0-2324 GCA_964439165.1 uncultured Nitrosopumilaceae archaeon
TTAATTTTCAAAATACTCTTTCTACTTTCTTTATCTGGAAGTGGAATTTGAATAATTTTATCAAATCTTCCTGGACGTAATAATGCAGGATCAATCATATCTGCTCTGTTTGTTGCAGCTAAAACCACTACTCCATGCATGTTTTCCATACCGTCTAATTCTGTTAATAATTGACTGACAACTCTTTCTGAAACTGCAGTTTCTCCACCTGCTCCACGAATTGGTGCAATTGAATCAATTTCATCAAAGAATACTACACATGGTGCAGATTGACGAGCTCTTTTGAAAATTTCTCTAATTCCTCTTTCTGATTCTCCAACCCACTTTGATAATAATTCAGGACCTCTTACTGAAATGAAATTTGCTTCACTTTCAGTAGCTACTGCTTTTGCAAGTAATGTTTTACCTGTTCCACTTGTACCATGAAGTAGTATTCCTCTTGGCATACTGTGTCCTAGTTTATCATAAAGGGCTGGATATTTCATTGGCCATTCTACAGCTTCTTGTAATTCTTGTTTAACATCTTTTAATCCACCAACATCACTCCATTTTACATCTGGATTTTCAATGAATACTTCTCTCATTCCTGAAGGTGTTACTTCGATTAGGGCTTTAGTGAAATCCTCCTGATTTACAATTAATTTATCCAAAGTTTCTGGTGGTAATTTTTCTTCTTCTAAGTTTAGAATTGGTAATAATCTTCTCAAACATTTCATTGCAGCTTCTTTACAAAGATATTCCAAATCTGCACCAACATATCCATGACTTACTGCTGAAATTTTTCCCATATCAACCTCATCTGCTAATGGCATGTTTCTACTATGAATTGCAAGAATGTCTTTTCTTCCTTTTTTATCTGGAACTTTGATTTCTATTTCTCTATCAAATCTTCCAGGTCTTCTTAGTGCAGGATCAATTGCATTAGGTCTGTTTGTTGCAGAAATTACAATTACTTTACCTCTTGCTTCTAATCCATCCATTAATGATAACATTTGAGATACCACTCTTCTTTCAACTTCGCCAGTTACTTCTTCTCTTTTTGGTGCAATTGAATCAATTTCATCAACAAAGATAATTGATGGAGCTTTCTCTCTTGCCTCTTTGAAAATTTCTCTTAATCTTGCTTCACTTTCTCCATAAAATTTACTCATAATTTCTGGACCTGAAATACTGATAAAATGTGCATTACTTTCATTTGCTACTGCTTTTGCAAGTAATGTTTTACCGGTTCCTGGAGGACCATACAACAAAACACCTTTTGGAGCTTCAATTCCTAATTTTTCAAATATTTCTGGATGTCTTAATGGAAGTTCGATCATCTCTCTTACTTTTTTAATTTCATTATGAATTCCTCCAATGTCTTCATAAGTTACTTGAGGAACTCCACGAAGTGTTTCTCCTTTTTCTGCAATATGGAAAACAGTTTTTTGTGTAATTAAGACTGCATCAGCAGCTGGTGTAACACCGATTACTTGAAAAGTTAAACGTCCACCAAAGTATGGAACCATCACATTATCACCTTTAATCAGAGGTACACTTTCTAGTGCATCTGCAAGATATCTTTCATCAATTGGTGGGATTGCTTCTAATGGTGCAACTACTACTTTTTCAGCAGCAACTGCTTTGATTTTTCTAACTGAAATTGTATCTCCAATTGCAATGCCTGAATTATTTCTACCAAGTCCATCAATTCTGATGATTCCTTTACCTTCATCAGATGGATATAGTGGAAGACATTTTGCAACTGTTCTTCTTTTACCTTTAATTTCTATAACATCTCCTGTAGATGCATTTAGTGTATCCATTGAATCATAATCGATTCGTGCTACTCCTCTTCCAACATCTCTTGTGTATGCTTCAAGAACTTTGAGAGAAAGTGCATTTTGACTCATGATAAAAATCTCTTTTTCTAATTTTTATACCTTTGTGGTGATTTCTCCTCACAACAATCACAAGCTTAAAATCCTCTATTCGTCGGAAACGATCAACTTGGGTAAGAGACCATTAGTACGTAGACGAGGCCGTGGAGGCAATCAGTTTAGATCTACATCTACTGGTAAAGTAGGTTCTAAAGCACATTATCCTAGATTTCCATTATCTGAACAACATCAAGGTGAAATCATAGATTTAGTTCATGAAAGAGGCCGAGAGGCACCATTATCTAAAATACGATTTGAAGATGGTTCTGTTTCTTTTGTTCCTGCAGTTCTTGGAACTAAAGTTGGAGAAACTTTAGAATTTGGATTAAAATCAAAAATTGAAAAAGGAAATGTAATTAGTGTTCAAAACATTCCTGATGGAACTATTGTTTGTAATATTGAAAA
>CAYTNP010000127.1:0-2320 GCA_964439165.1 uncultured Nitrosopumilaceae archaeon
GAAATCAAAGCATCAGGACAACACCTCAACACATTATTTGATAAAGCAATCAGAATGGGAACAAGGATTAGAAATTCTAGTGGAATTGGAAAAGGTGGAATTTCAGTAGGTTCAATGGCTGTAAAACTTGCAGAAGAAAATATTGATGAATTAAAAACAAAGAAGATTTTACTTATTGGAACAGGAGAAGTATCAACACTTGTTGCAAAATCACTAGAAAGACGAGGTTATGCATTTAATGTAACTAGTAGAACAATTGGACGTTCACAGACTTTTTGTGAAACAATGGGAGGACAAGCAGTAAAGTTTGAAGATGTGTTATCAGGATTTGATGAATATGACATAATTTTTGTTGCAACAACTGCACCATATTTTCTTGTAACACATGAAAGAATCACAGATGCAATGAATGGTAAAAACAAAGGAATGATGATTTTAGATTTATCAAATCCTAGAACAGTTGATGAAAAAGTAGCAACAATTGCAGGGGTTAAACTGATGAATTTAGATCAAATTGCAGAAATGGTTGAAAAAAACATGAATGCAAGACAAAATCAAGTAAAAATCGTTGAAAATATAATTAATGAGGAAGTTTCCGTATTAGAGGCCTCAATGAAAAGATTAGATGCAGAACCACTTGTAAAAGACGTTTTCAAAAATATCGATAGTCTAAGAATCAAAGAATTGCAAAAAGCACTTTCAATGCTTGATGAAAAAGATGAGAAAAAGATCAAAATTATTGAGGAATTAACTAAAGCAGTTGTAGAGAGTATTGTTTCAACTCCAATGAACAATATCAGAAAAGCATCAGAGCAAGGAAAGCCAGATGTTGTAGAATTAGCAAGTAAACTCTTTGACTATAAGCAAAACCAGGCAGACTAGGATTATATTTTACCCAAAGAGAATTTGAGACATGTCATTTCCTACTAAACGACTACGTAGATTAAGAATTTCAAATAAAATGAGAGACCTAGTTCAAGAAACAAGGCTATCACCAAAAGATTTCATCTGTCCTGTATTTGTTCAAGAAGACCTCAAAGAAAGAGTCAAAGTAGAATCAATGACAGAAATTGAAAGATTGCCAATTGAAGATGTTAATGATGAAGTTCAAACAATAATTGATTTAGGAATTCCTGCAATTATGTTATTTGGAATTCCTACTCAAAAAGATGAAGCAGGATCTTCAGCATTTGACGATAATGGAATTGTTCAAAAAGCAGCTTCTCAAATTAGAGAAAAGTTTGGAGACAAAATCGTAATCATGGCAGATGTTTGTCTTTGTCAGTTTACATCTACAGGGCATTGTGGAATTATTTCAGGAGATAAAATAGATAATGATATCAGTTTAGATACGCTTTCAAAAATTGCAGTTAGTCTGGCAAAAGCTGGAGTTGATACTGTTTCACCATCTGCAATGATGGACGGACAAGTAGCAGCAATTAGAAAAGCATTAGATGATAATGGATTTACAGATGTTTCAATAATGTCACATTCAGCAAAACATCGTTCAAACTTTTATGCACCATTTAGAGATGCTGCAGAATGTGCACCAAAGTTTGGAGACAGAAAAACATACCAAGTTCCATATACAAATGCACGAGAAGCAATGATGGAAATTGAATCAGATATTGAAGAAGGAGTAGACATTGTTATGGTAAAACCGGCATTATCTTACTTGGATATAATTTCTGAAACAAGAAAGAAATTCAATGTTCCAGTAGCAGCATACAGTGTTTCAGGAGAATATGCATTGGTAAAGGCAGCTTCCCAATTAGGATATGTTAATGAAAATGACATTACATCAGAAATCCTAACATCAATTAAAAGAGCAGGAGCTGATATGATTGTGACATATTTTGCAAAATCAGCTGCCAAATTTTTGCAAGAATCATGAGAAACGACGAACGTTTTGAGATTCAAAGGGCTTTTGATTTACTACCACATGTAGCAGGCTCTAGTTGGGCAGTTATTTGGTTTAGAATGAAAGGAATCAAAAAGCCAACCCGTGAGGAATATCGAGAAAAAACTCTAGAGTATTTTGAGAAAATGAACCCAGTTTTTGATTCATTTCCAAAAGAAGAAGAATTTGCTCCAATCAACAAGTATATCGAATTTAGAAAAAATGAGGAAATAGAGAAGATAAAGTCAGGTGAGAATAAAGAAGTTGAAACTCGCTATGACAGATACATCGATTATGGTTAAATTTCAGATTTTAGTTGTTTTAGATATTCTCTGAGAAATTTAGTCCTCTTTTTTGCCTCTAGTTTACCTGATTTTGTATTCATTAGGGATTCTAGTTTGAGTAATTTTGCATAGAAAT
>CAYTNP010000128.1:0-2301 GCA_964439165.1 uncultured Nitrosopumilaceae archaeon
AATTTTATCAAAATACGTTGCAAACATCAAATCATGAGATACATCATCTATTTGAATTGAAAACGGAATGAATTCTCCCATAGTAAATAAAATCTGAAAAGTTGTTTCATTTCCTGAAACTTGCTGAGAATCAATTGACAAAATTGTGATATTTACATCAACTAGTCCGCCTTGCAAAAATAATGGCCCCTCAATAGTTAAAGGAGATTCATTTGAAGCTAGCCATACACCATTTTGGCTAGTTTCACCTGAAAAATTCAAGTTTTGGCTAGGTACAATTAGTGTTTTTAATTTGCCGTCAGGTGAAAAGGCATTAAAATCAACAAGTGGGGTTTTTTGCCCATCAAAAATTTCAATTTTGTATTCCACTCCAGATACTATTTCTCCTGTATCATCATTAATTGTTGTAATATCAAAATTGATTTGAGTTTCATCACCTGTTAGAATTGATGGATTTGTTTCTAGTTGTACTTTGTAATAGTTTTGATTGATAAAAAGAACATCACTTTCTTCACTGCCAGAACCACCTCCAAAAACTATTGGTGTAAAACCAATTATTATAAAAATTGAAAATAACATGAAAAAAGATTTTGTGTACATGTAAATCATTTAATTGAGAATTATTTTAAAGTAACAAAAATTATACTTTGATTAATCCAGTTGATACCAAAAATTGGATTCCATTTGCAAATTCAACATCAGTCAAGTGACCTTCAGACCACCATGAAGCATTGTTTCTAACCCATATTGGAATTGATGTGATATTTGCATCATCTTCAATTTCTGCATCAGTAGTTGGCACACTGATAATATTTTGTTGAACTAGATATTCAATTCCTTTGGCAAAGTCAGGATCATTGATTTGTCCATCAGACCACCATGAGGCATTTTTCTTTACCCAACTTGGAATATCAATATCAGATGAAACAGGAGTAATTGTTGTAGTTGTTGTTTCAACATAGATTTCTTTATCATTATTTGTTGAGAAATTAAATCCACTATCAACAACACCAGCTGTTGCAATTATTTCTAAACTATCAGCTTCAGTATATGGTTTTGGTAAAGTGAGATCTTCGTATTCAATGTAAATGGTATCACCATCTGAAACCTTTAGCTTGTCTTCAGAATCTGATGAATCATCAGTAGTCATGATAAATTGTCCTGGAAGGTAATTGATATGATGAGGATGCTCATATCCTACAAATTGAATTGGAGTATTTCCAGCCTCAAAACTGCCATGTCTAGGTACAACTTCTTCTAAGATAGCCTCAGGTGCTACTTGGAATGAAAAATTTACTTCTTGACCCGGTTTATCAAATATGTTAGAAATCACAATTTTTGCAGAACCACGTTGATCAAATCTTATTGGCTCTACACCTTGACCATCAACCCAATATTGATTAGTTCTAGATTCTGCTAATTCACCATTAAGGAAAATATCCATATCATATGATAATCCCATTTCGTGAATGTCAGTTAATCCATCATGGACCATCAAATTTAGATCATAATCTTGATCAACACCAATTACACCACCTGGTTCAGTCCAAAAGTAAGTCTTCCATTCTCCATCAGGAGTATATTTTGTAAGTGAACTTGCAGCAGGTTCAGTCAAATGAACATCATCAAATCCACCTTCAACTTTGGCATGATCCATATCTTTGACAAATTGAACACCTACGTGAATTCCTGCTCTGTCAGAATCCGAATATACTTTAACGTAATTTGTGAAAAATTCTCTGTGATGTTTCCATAAATCATTATCTCTAATGAAGAATGTCACTTTTTCATTTACATCATAAATTTTTTTGTCAAATTGTGCTTGTCCAATTTGCCATCCATAATATGCTGATTTTGTAATAATTTCATCTTCATTAAACTCCCATGAAACAGTAACTCTACCATCTTGTGGGCTAGTTGCAATCATTACAGCACGATCATGTGATGATGTATCTTGATATTGCATTACCATTCCTTGTCCCATTACCATTTTCATTCCATCCATTTCGTCTTTCATTGTCATTCCTGAAGTTGTTACAGTTGTTTTGAAAGTATCATGAACAAGATAACCATCTTCACCGGTTAGCTTAACAACTCCCATAAAGACTCCAGTATCAGTTCCAGTTTCAGTAAATTCGATATTGTTTATTCTCTTAGCATCAGTATAGACATTGATCGGATTATTACTAGTACCAATTCTTTCAATTTTGTCATCATCTTCATTCCAACCTGGTGCATAAACTAGTACATTAATTCTATCAGTCCAACCAAGTCCTTCATATCTTTGATTACAATCTTGTA
>CAYTNP010000129.1:0-2300 GCA_964439165.1 uncultured Nitrosopumilaceae archaeon
TTTCCATTACATGTTATTCTAAAAGTGAAGTTTTGGAATTAGAATCACTTAGTGGAGGGGAAAAGGTTAGTGTTGCACTAGCATTAAGGCTAGGAATGGCCAGTTTACTTGGAGCATCAAATCTTAATTTGATGATTTTAGATGAGCCAACAACTCATCTTGATGCTGAGAGAAAAAAATCACTAGTAGGAGTACTATCTCAACTATCAAATATTTCAAATTCAGAAACACGAATGCAATTCTTAATTATCACACATGATGCTGAAATTTTTGAAGATTCTACAGTAGAACAAATTTACAAATTTGAATCATCTGAACAAGGAAGTAAAGTTACTGAAATTTAGATAACATCAACAATGCCAGTCATCCAAGGATGAACCATACAAAAATAATCAAATGTTCCTGCTTCATCAAAATCAACAGTGTAAGTGGAACCTGCCATAAATAATCCAGAATCAAATACACCCGTAGGGCCGGCATTTACATTTCCACTAGTTACAGTGTGAGCTGCAGCATCAATATTGTTCCATTGGACTGTATCTCCAACTAAAATTGTAACAGAGTAAGGCAAATAGCATTCATCAGTTTGATCACATCCAGGAGTACCTGAACCTTCAGCAACTTCTACAATATGTGTTTGAGGTGCATCAGTTCTAATCGGCAGGGTTTCTTCAACTGATTCTTCTACCATAATTAATTCAGGAGTAACAGTCATTGTGTATTCAGTAGTAATTGGAGTTGCAACATTATCACCATGTCCTAAACCAGTAACTAGAATTTTTACTGTTACATCAGAACTATCTAAAATGGAGGTTTTGTGAACTGGGAATAATTCAACTAAGGCTCCATTATCATCAGTAGTTGTGTGTCTATGTGTCTCTTCGTACAATATTTCATTTCCATCTTGTATTGCAGATATAGTGTAAAAGACATGATTAACAATAGAATTATCATCTCCGATAAATTCAGATTCAATCTCTAAAATTTCACCTTCAATTGCAGATACAGGTAGTGGTCTTGGAGTTACAGGAACTTCTACAATTACAACCTCAACATTTGGTTCAACTGTTGATGTATCAACACTGCACTCACCTTCATGTACAAATTCTACATCAGATGCTTCTAGCATACACAAATTTCCATAAGTTTCGCCATCTACACCACAAACAGGATCATACTCCATAGTGCATGCAATAGGAGATTCCAAGTCAACAATTCGTGGCTCAGGGATATCATCAGGAGATTCTGAAATAAAGCCAATAGAAATTGCAACTAAAACACCAACTACTCCAATTATTCCGTAAGAAAAATTCAATCTCATCCACCTGTTAATTTTGCAAACTGTTCATTCTTACTTAACTTTTCCATAAATTCAATATTAGATAGGGCAACAACTGCAGATTCTACAACTGGTTTATCAGGATCATTTAATGCATCTTCAAGAGCTGCTTTTGCTTCTTTAGAACCAACAACACCCAATGCAATTGCTGCTTCATGTCTTACAAACATACTAGGATCATTTAGTGTTGCGTCATTTAGAGGAGGAATTGCAGAAGAGTATGACATTTGTCCCAATGCAAATGCTGCTTCATGTCTAACTAATTCATTTTCATCATTTTTTAAAACATCAGCGATATACTGGACTTTGTCTTCTCCACCAAAATCAACTAAAATACAAGCAACTCTTGTTCTAACCACATAATCAGGATGATGTAAAAGAGATACAAAATATTCAGTATCTTTTTCTTCATATTTTTTCTCCATTTCAGCAAAAAGTGCTAATCGTTCTTGAGTTACTGCTTGCAATTTACTTTGAAACTTTCTGTGTCCTATATTAGGCTACTCGAGAAAGAACAAAGATCATGAGTTATGTATTTAATGTAAAAAATATCAGTTTGTATTATGAGTGCAGTAGTAGGTCAAAAAGTTCCAAATTTTGGAGTATCAGAATGGGTTCAAGGAGCACCTACTAATTTTGATCAAGAAAAAGATCATGTTGTATTGCTTGAAGTATTTCAAGTAAATTGCCCAGGATGTTTTATGCATGCAATTCCAGAAGCAATTCAAATTTACAATAAATACAAAGATGAAGGAGTTCGAGTTCTAGGACTTGCAACTGCTTTTGAAGATTTTGATAAAAATACACTAGATAATTTGAAGATGCTTGCAGAAACTGGTGAAGTCATAGGAGAAACAAAGGGTGCACTTTCAATGAGTGGTCAACTGCAAGATGGCAAACTACCATACAAAATCCCATTCCCATTAGGAATGGATAATCTAACAAAAACTACAGGAGATAT
>CAYTNP010000130.1:0-2293 GCA_964439165.1 uncultured Nitrosopumilaceae archaeon
TCAGATATTATTCCATTTGAAGGTCTAAAGTTTACTGTAACTGATCCTAGTGGAACTTTGATTTCTAGTGGGAATCTATTTCCAACTGATGGGAAATTTACTACCACTTTGTTTATGACTACTGTAAATCCTGTGCATGGAACTTATCAAATAATTGCAGAATATTTTGATAAATCCACATCTACTTCTTTTGAAGTTATTTCTGATGAGAAAGAATCAGTTCCAATTTCTTTGTGGACTGATAAAGAAGTTTATGGTGTTGGTGAAACTGTACACATTACAGGACGATTAAACACAGTATGGGTTGATTCTTTAGATCTTGAAATTTTACAGACAAAGAGTTTGTCATTAGGTGTGGATGAACAAGCTGGTGGAGGGTCTGTTCTCAAAATACTAGATGGTGTTAGATTAGATGGCGAGGGACGATTTGAATATTCCTTTACAATCCCTTCTGATGATTCTAGGTTAGGTGATTATTGGATAAATGTTAACAAAGATGTAGGTTCTGCAACAAAAATTATCAAAGTAGTTGAAAATCCTGATACATATGTTTTGGATTCAAGCCCACTTGTTATTGTAACTGACAAACATGTTTATGATTTTAATTTAGATAACCATCTTTTAATTTCTGGAAAAATACTTGATCCTGTAACTCGTTCTAGTTTTGAAACCCCTGTGGTGAAAATTATTATCTCTGCTGAAGATGGTTCTCCTCTTGAAATTATTGGATTACCTGAAGGTGGAAAGAGACTTTCAACTGGGGGGATTTCTGTTGGATATGAATTCACTGCAATCCCTGAGGCTGGTGGAAATTTTTCAATTGACACTGATATTAGCAGATTGATATTTTCTGAAGGAAAATATGTCATTAAAGCACAATATGGAGATCTTGTTTCTACTACTTCTTTTGAAATAGTAGATGATTTGAAAGATGGTGCAACCGTCTCATTAGATAAGGAAATTTATGGATTGGGAGAAACTGTATTTTTGACTGGATTACTACCTACAAGCGATAGAGCAGTAGATATCTCCCTAACCAAACCTGATGGCTCTATTTCTAATTCTGGTGCAGCAATTGACAATCAAAGATTCTCATGGGAATGGAATACCCCTATTGCTGAAAGCCAAAAAATGCTAAAAGTTGATGAGAATGAACGTAGTTCTACTAGTTCCAATATTGGTTTGTACAAAATACATGTCTATTCTTCAACTTATGGAAAAGATTTGTTTTTCAAAGTATCTTTAGATCCTGAAAATGATTCTATCAACACTGATCCTCTTTTTGTAACCACTGAAAAATCTATTTACAAATCTGGTGAAAAACTAAAAGTTATTGGTAATGTAATTCTTCGTCAACAAGGTAGTGAAGGATTGGTGGTTCCAGATAGAGTACAAATCACTGTTAATGATGGAACATTCCCTTTTGATCAGATTCATGAAGCATATGTTTATCCTGATAATGGAGGTGAATTTTCAAGCTTGTTTGACTTACCTTCTACCATTTTTAGTGAAGGTGTTTATACTGTAAAAACATCATACAATGGACTTTATGAAGATACAACATTTAGTGTAACTAATGATTTTGTTTTTGGTATTGATGATCCAATCACACTTTTAGTCTCTACTGATAAATCCGAATACTATCCTGGCGATATAGTTATGGTGTCTGGAAAACCAAACAAGTTGATTTATCTTGAAAAATTTGATGTTAGTGTAATCCAAAAATCTGATTCTGAAATAACTTGTGGTTCATTTGTTTGTGGAATTCATACTGGACCTATAGTTTCATACCAACCAAACCCTTCTGGTTCTTTCACTCATGAATTTATGATTCCTGATAATCTCTCATCACTTGGTCCTTATGAAATCACAGTTGATGCTGACTTTGAAATAAAATCTGTACAATTTGATGTTGTTGAACCTCCAAAATTAGATACAGTGATTGAAAAGCAAAATAGGATTTCTGAAAAACAAATCTCCATTTTAACTGAAGAGAAAACTACTCAAAACACACTTGTTGCACCTAGAGTTCTTTCAGGTTCCCTTCTTACTGCATCATTTGACGATAACCCTGATGTTAATTTGAGATTATCCTCCCCTAGTGGTGTCTGCATAATTGGCCAATCTTCAGAATGTCTGGTTTCAGAATCTACCCGAAAACCTGGTCAAATTTACGATTTAGTTGAGGTTGATGGAATGAATCTAAATGTTAGATACAGTGGCTCTGATGTACGTTTAGAAAAATTCAGCATTATCCCTGAATCTTCATCTGAATTCTTACCTGACGTTAATT
>CAYTNP010000131.1:0-2283 GCA_964439165.1 uncultured Nitrosopumilaceae archaeon
AAAAAAAGTAAATGCTAGTAATCAACATTTTGATGAACTAAGAGAATTAGTTGGTGATTTACCACGCTATAAAAAAGAAATTGATATAAAGTTAAAAAAGGTAGTACAATTACCCGATGAGTTTATGCCCCTCTGGAATGGTACAGATAGTATCGTTAAAAGACATGCTTTAAGTTATCTGTATAAAAGAGGTATTACTGATAGTGATATGTTAAAATATAATATCGGTTATTGCGATGAAGGATTATATTCAAATCGTATCATTATACCATCTTATGATAGTGATGGTCAGTTAAATTTTTTTGTAGGTAGAGATTTTTACAATAGTAAAATGAAATATCGTAATTGTTCAACTACAAAAAATATAATAGGATTTGAATTATTTATTAATTGGGATGAACCTATCATATTATGTGAAGGTGTATTTGATGCGATGACTTTTCGTAGAAATGCAATACCTTTATTCGGTAAAACTGTTATGAGTAAACTACAGAAAAAAATAATTGAATCTAACGTAAAAAAGATATATTTAGCATTAGATAATGATGCTTTAGAAGATGCTATAAAGATTTCTGATAATTTTATCAATAATGGTATTGATGTTAGAATGATGAAATTTAAAGAAAAAGACCCAAGTGAGATTGGTTTTCAAAATTTGTTATATTTAATTAATAGAACAACTAAAACCAAATTCTCAGATTTAATGAGGTTAAAGTTAAATGGAAAAACAAAAAAACATATGGAAATATTATGATGATTGGAAAGTTCATATTACAAATATAGAACTATTTGAAAGCATATGTCAAACATTTAACCTTATGGATCAAATGGATAATTGTACCAAATATTATAATGGTGATTTATCTAATCCAATAGCTTGGGATATAGTAGTACCAGATGAATTTATAAATGATGTTAAAAAACATATTAAGGATTTTGATTGATAAAACCAAATGTTGTAAAAGTTCCATTTCGTAAATTAAAATACATACATCACATTTCAGACATACAAATTCGTAACCTTAAAAGACATAAGGAATACGAACAAGTTTTTGAAAGAACTTACGAACAAGTACGAAAACACAAAGATAATGCAGTAGCTTATATTGGTGGAGATATAGCTCATTCTAAAACAGATATGTCTCCAGAACTGATAGACCAACTATCAAGGTTATTTAAAAATTTAGCAGATATATGTCCTACAATTATTATTGCAGGTAATCATGATTGTAATCTAAACAATCGTTCACGGCTAGATTGTTTAACCCCGATAGTAGAGAATCTTAATCATCCAAATTTACATTATTTAAAAGATACTGGTGTATATAAGTGTGCAGATGCCACTTTTGTAGTATGGGACGTTTGGGATGATAAGAAGAAATATATAAAAGCTAAGGATGTTGAAGGTGCTACAAAAATTGTATTATTCCATGGAACGGTAGATAAATGTCAAACTGATTTAGGATTTAGATTACCATCTGATGTGAAAATTACTCAATTCAAAGGGTATGATATGGGGCTGTTAGGTGATATTCATAAACGACAACATCTTAATAAAGAAGAAACCATTTCTTATTGTGGTTCTTTAGTTCAACAGAATCATGGTGAAGGATTGGATCACGGTTATTTACTATGGGATGTTCCAAAACGTAAATCTACTTATATTCCTATTATTAATGATTATGGTTATTACACTTTAGATATTAATAATGGTGTTGTACCTGATGCAGATGATATGCCAAAGAAAGCTCGTTTAAGAGTTAGAGTAGCTAATACTTCTGCTACTGAATTGAAAAAGGCATTAGCAATTATTCATGATAAATATGGTGTTGTAGAAATGTCAGTTACAAGAATTGATGCTTTATATAGTACTGAAAGAGTTAGAAATAAAACTATAAATGTGGGTGATATAAGTAATACAGATGTACAGTATCAATTGATTGTAGATTATTTAAACGCTAATCATATTGTAGATGATGAAACATTAATTAAAATAAAAAATATAAATGAATCATTAAACCGAGATTTACCAGAAGAAGAAGTTTATAGAAATGTTAATTGGAAACTTAAACATTTTGAATTTTCTAATATGTTTAGTTATGGTGAAAATAATATAGTAAATTTTACAAAGTTAAATGGTATAGTTGGAATGTTCGCCCCAAATGCAGCAGGTAAATCATCTCTACTTGATGCATTATCGTTTTGTCTGTTTGATACGTGTAGTAGAGCGTTTAAAGCAGAGAATGTACTTAACAATAAAAAGAATGATTTCTTTTGTAAAGT
>CAYTNP010000132.1:0-2163 GCA_964439165.1 uncultured Nitrosopumilaceae archaeon
ACAGATGTTTTATGGAGTCCATCATTTGATTATACTCAATATGTTTTAAGAGAAGCATTTTCTAAAATGGGGATTAACTTTTCACTTGAATTATCTAAACGAGGATATTATCCTAAAGGTGGTGGAGAAGTTATTTTACAAGTTAGTCCATCAAATGTAAATTCAATTTCATTAACAAAAAGAAAAACAAAATCAATAAAATTACTTTGTACATTTTCAAAACTTTTGAGAGAAGATATTGAAAATAAGGTAAAGAAAATTAAAGAGGAATTAATTAAAAATGATTTTTCTGTAGATGTTACAATCAAAAATGAAGATGCAATAGATTCTGGTGCATCTTTGTTAATTTACAGTATTGATGAAAATTCAATTATTGGAGTTGATGCTTTGTTTGATAAAAAAACAAAAGAGTTTGATTTTGATTTGAACAAATTTATCGACAATTCCTTAGGAGTTGATGAAAAATTAGCAGACATGCTTGTAGCTTTGGCAAGTTTAGGTGACAAAAAGACAATTTTCCATACTAAAGAGATTACAAAACATCTTGAAACAAATTTGTTTGTTACATCAAAAATTACTGGTTGCAAATACGGTATTGGAAGATTAGATGATGGATTTGAAGTAATTATTGAAGGAATATCATACACCAGCATCTAATAATGCTGCAAAAAACAGGATTGTGATAGACAATACTACAGTAATTTCTCCTAAAATGATGATTTTTTTCCTGAGTTTTTGAATTTCACTATCAGACATTTGGTTTGACATTATTTTATCTTCAATGTCTTTTCTGATTACTCTAACATGAATTACATATGTAATAATTAATACAATAACAAGAATGATTTTGATGGTAAGATAAATGCCATAACTTGTTGCAAAAAGAAGTTCGGGTTTTCCAAGCAACATATGAGTACTGTATAATCCAGTTGCCATCAAAATAATTAATGAAGGAACTGCAACTTTGTTAAAGCGTCTACCAACACGAATCATTATTTGCATTCTTTCTTGAAGAGAGTCAGTCATTGTTTTTAGAAGAGGAGAAAAAACAATCCCAATGAAAAGTGAACCTCCAACCCAAAATGCTGCTGCAACAAGATGAATCCAAGTAATAATGGCTTGTTCTATAGCACTCATTGATTAGGATATTTTTGAATCAAATATTATGTATTTGGATCTTGACAAGGTTTTTTAGTATACATAATCTGAAATCATTGAAATGGCTCTTCAAAGTAAAATGACGGTGTATATTGCAATTGCTGGAGTTTTTGCTATGATGGGAGGTATTGTTTACTATGCAAGTTTAGGAAATGATGATCTTGAACAAGCAGAAATTAAACTAACAAATGTTGAATTAATTAATAGTGATGACATTAGTGATAAAGCAAAATTTAATGTGACATTTCTTGTGAAAAATCCTAGTGAGACTACATTTACAGTTTCAGTAATTGATTACAAATTATTTGGAGATGGAATTCTTTTAGGTTCTGGAAAATATTCTACTGAAGATGTTTCAATGCCAGGAAGAGCATCATTTTTTCCTGATACTGAAATTCCTTTAAAAAATATCTTTATTTTAGAAAAATCTGAAACGGATCCAAAAATATTCCAAGCTGCAATTGAAAATGGAATAACTAGTTTTAGTGCTGAAGGTGTCATAACCACTCAGACTACATGGACTGTTAGTGAAAAAGAGTTCAAGTCTGGATTTTAGATAAAAAAAGTGGGCCGAGAGAGATTCGAACTCACGATCACCGCCGTGTCGAGGCGGTATCCTAACCAGCTAGACTACCGGCCCATTGAAATACAAAACAATGTGCAGACATTATTAACGTTTAACAAAAGAAAGAATCACGAATAAGAAGGAATGAAGTAATTGACAGATGATTTTAGTGAAGATGAAAAAAGAGGACTCTATAAGGCAATATACTCAAGAAGAGATGTTAGATCTCATTTTACCTCAAAACCAATACAAGATGATATTTTATCAAAAATTCTTCATGCTGCACATCATGCACCATCAGTAGGATTTTCTCAACCATGGAATTTTATTTTGATTAAAAATGATAAAACAAAGAAAAAAATCAAAGAATCCTTTGAAAAAGAAAAAGAACATTCATCAAAACTAGTAGAAGAACCAAAAAAATCAAAATATCTTTCATT
>CAYTNP010000133.1:0-2144 GCA_964439165.1 uncultured Nitrosopumilaceae archaeon
CTAAAAAATATTGAAAATACTGCATGTCCAAATGAAGGATCATGTGGAGGAATGTTTACTGCAAATACAATGGCATCAATTTCAGAAGCCATAGGTTTGGCATTACCAGGAAGTGCAAGTCCACCTGCAGAAGATGATAGACGTCAAAAGATGGTTTATGATTCAGGAGTTGCATGTGCAAGATTATTAGAAATCAATCTAAGACCAAAAGAAATTTTGACATTTGAAGCATTTGAAAATGCAATTGTTATGTTGAATTCAGTTGGAGGTTCAACTAACGGAATTTTACATTTGTTAGCACTTGCAAATGAAGTAGACATCAAATTAACATATGATGATTTTGAAAGAATAAGAAAAAAGACACCTCATTTAGCTGATATGAAACCAGGAGGAAATTATGTGATGAATTCATTAGATAAAATCGGAGGCATTCCATTTGTATTAAAGAAATTACTTGCCAAAGGATTACTAAATGAAAATTGTCTTACAGCAACTGGAAAGACCCTTAAAGAAAATCTAGATTCAATGAGTTTTTCAGCCACAGATCAGCATATTGTAAGATCAGTTGAAAATCCACTCCACGAAGTTGGAACTGCAGTGGTACTCAAAGGAAGTCTAGCCCCAGAAGGAGCTGTTATCAAAACAGCAGGAGTTGAAATGACCAAATTTACAGGCAAAGCTCGTGTTTTTGATAGAGAAGAAGATGCTTTTGATACAGTATCAAAAGGAGACATTGACGAAGGAGATGTTGTAGTAATTAGATATGAAGGACCTAAAGGAGGACCAGGAATGAGAGAGATGCTTGCAACTACTGCAGCACTAGTAGGTCAAGGTTTAGGTAAAAAAGTAGCAATGGTAACTGATGGCAGATTTTCAGGAGGAACTAGAGGATTCATGGTAGGTCATGTTGCACCTGAAGCATATGTTGGAGGCCCTATTGCACTAGTAAAAGATGGTGATGATATCACCATTGATACAGAAACCAACGTTATTGATATTCATGTTACTCCAGAAGAATTAGCATCAAGAAAAAGTCAATGGAGAGCACCAAAACCAAATTACACTACAGGTGCTTTGGCAAAATTTGCAACGTTGGTTGGTTCTGCTGCTGAAGGTGCAATTACAAAACCCAATTTATAAAATTTTAAAGAATATTTTTAAAATCAATTTTTTCTTGTTCTGTGACATAAATTTTTAATAATGTTTTCCAAGATTTTTGAAAATCATTTGAGAATTTCTTAAATCCAGTATTTGAAGATAAAGATATTTTATTTTTTGGATTATAATTTACCTCATTAATTGAAATGCAATGTACAGTATCATTTCTTACTTCAAATAATCTAGACATGTCTCTTGTAAATTCAGGACCAAAGACTTTCCAATCAAGAAAGGTTCTAATTTTTCTATTTATTGGGACAAGATTAAGAAGGTATAGTAATTCACTACTATCGGATTCATTAGATGATTGCACTATTCTTAATCGAATAATCTCATCAAAAAGAAATGCCATTTTTGAAAATGCACTCAGTACACTATCGCGGTTTTTTGAGATAGTTAATTTTGAATTAAACCCATTTTTTATGACACCATCATTTAGAAAATAATGTTTATCTTTATCAATTAGATATAATCTAATATTAGGGGAAATCTTCTTTTTTGATTTGATTTGAGATATGAATTTTGAAACACTCATGTCGCATCCACAAAAGATAGGCAATTAAGGATTATGTAGATTTTCAGAAAAATGATCAATTTGTCCACAAGATTTATAGATCAGCGATCAAAGAAATTACTCAGAGATAACAGGAAAAAATAAAAAATTATGCTTATCGAATTACTGTTATCTACTACAGGTTTTCATCTACAATACTTTTAACATGAATTAAGCGTATTTTGAGCATAGATTATGCAGATTCGCTCATCACTCAGTTGAATCAGGCCATAAAGGTTTTCTAACTGTTTATTAGATATTTTGCTTATAAAATGTTCAACATTTTCCGCTGATTTTAAAAAAAATCAAGATTCATCAATACCCAATACATCATGATATGCCTTTGGAACAATATTTTGGGTTTTATTGACTAATTCATGAATCTTTGAATCAATCACATATGTAATTGCCCAATCATCATTACTTCTAATTG
>CAYTNP010000134.1:0-2140 GCA_964439165.1 uncultured Nitrosopumilaceae archaeon
ATCAGTATTTATTTTTTATAGAGGAAAATCATCGGTGATTTTTGTTTAATTTAAAAATATTTTATGAATACTTTCTTTGGTCAAATGTAATTTGTAGATATCATCATTTTTTAGAACAAATATTCTATCATGCATCAAAAACAACTCAATAATATCAGTAATATCTGAATTCATTAAATCACTTGCTTTGTATGGACAAAACATCAAACCTGGCAGACGTGCATCATCATAACTTTGCTCTAATTTCATGGCATGAGAAAATGAATTGTTTGCAACATCAGTAATTACAAAATCAACACAACAAAGTGGTTGTTTTTTTGACTCTTTGGCAATATTTTGAATAATTCTTCCACAATATTTTGAACCATCTGTTTTATCATGTGGATTGTATGGTTTTATCGTTCCATTAAACCAATCAAGTTTTGATAACACTTTTTCTGCATGATGTTTTGGAGGTGCTGCAAATGACTTGAACCACTCAGTATTACTAGTCATTCTATCTATAGATTTTAGAAAATTATTCATTGATTTGTCATCTGAATAAATTAACAAGTCATGTACATGTGGAGCATCAGTTTTTTTGTCTAACCATTGATCTACTGCATCTTTTACAATTGAATTAATTGAAACTCCCATCTGTTCAGCTTTTTTTCCTAAATCAGAATGTGTTGAATTATCAAATCCACGAACTAGAATGTCTTTTACCAATGATATCATTTATGCCTAAGATTATATAAAGTATGATATCATGATATCAAATAAAGTAATATTAATATAATGATATCATGATAGCATTAGTATGAAAACACAAACTCAAACAATAGTAAATGGTGTAAATGTCTCTCAACTTTTTGAAACAATTGACAACATCAAAGAAAATAAGAAAATTGCAAAATTTAATTTTCGTGCAAAAAACAAATGGATTGGTGGAACAGAAAATCATACAACTGTAGAAGATTTCTATGATGCTAATACTTTTCATGAAATTCTACTAATGTCTTTAATTATAGAAAACACATTTTATGCAATAACTGGAGGAATATGAAAATGAATATCTTACTTATCTCATTAATTCTAGGATTTGCAATATTGCTATCAGTAAATGTAGGCTTTGATGATGTGTTTGGAACTCTAAGAGACTCAAAGGCAATTATCACAACAAATCAAATTAATGAATATGCAAACTATGTTCATTTTCAACCAGAATGGAAGAGTTATCCAAGAAATCTCATAGTTGATGTTTCAACATCTTGGGAGAGAGAAATTATTCCTGGTCAAGAAGAACAATCTGACATTACAAAACATGGTGCAAAGCAGAGACAAAATGGATTACAATACATCAATAGTAAACCAGTTGTTGCATTACAATACGATTACAGAGATTGTGAATCTCAGTGGTTTCATTATGCAAAAACTGGACTAGACTTTATTGGATATCAATTAGACTTGTTTAGAGAAAATAAATCCATTCCAAATACTGCATATTCAGATAAATCACAAAAACAAAAACTACAAAATGGATTTGCACAGTTTGTTCCAATTTGTACCTCAAAAGAAACCACAAATTATGAGTATACTGTTTCAATAAATGATCAAACAACTGGATTTGATGTGTACTTTGTACCATCATACATGCAACAATGGAATTACTTTTTGTATTCTGAAAAATTTGAGTATTATTCAGATGAAGGATGTTTTGGACATAATTTCAAGAAATTCTCTGGCCAATGTGAAAATGTTGACAAAAATGGCGGATTGCTTATTGTGATACCCGATGAACTATCAAGACCTATGACTAAGATATCTGTAAAACTTACTGAGAAATAGTATCAAAAACTGTATGTTAGAAAAAATATTCTAATAATATTTAATGAATAAAATATTTTTTTGAATGACCTTCAAAGCAGTTTTCTGAACAAAAACTAGAACCATTAAAACAAAAATCACTCTCACAATTTCTACACTTTGGCATTAAACCTCATATCTTATCACAATAATTAAATAAGAATAACAATTCTCATTTTTGATAATTACTTATTCTATTTTCTTTTCCAAATAAATTGATTGTAAATCAATTCTGGTTTGATTTGTCTAAATGGTTGGGAACCACCAACATACCATTTTGTAAAGAATTCATACA
>CAYTNP010000135.1:0-2126 GCA_964439165.1 uncultured Nitrosopumilaceae archaeon
TAATCTCAAAAACATCTGGTGCAATTGTCTCACAACTACAACATGCAATACATTTACTCTTATCAACATCAGTGAATGTCTCAATATCTTTTTCAGTCTCCATTGTATTGAAATCATCATTTTTGGTCCCTCCATTGACTCGGGCATTATAGTCCTCCCAGAATTGTTTTTCATACTCTTTCCAAAAATCCGGATCTTCACCTTCCAAATTTTTGGTATATTTGCCCCAGTCTTGTTCTGGAATTTTCCCATCATCAGGTGCTCCCCACTGTGGTTTTTTCTTATAATTTGAACGTGGTTTGTTTTTTGGTCTTTGAAATCTCTGCTCTCTTTTGTTGTTTTTTAGTACGTGATATGCTTCTGTAATTTTTTTAAATTCTGTATCTTCCGAATTATTTTTGTTTTTATCAGGATGTAATTCTAGTGCCATTTTTCTATAAGATGATTTTATTTCTTCTTGAGTAGAATCAGAATCCACATTTAGGACTCTAAGTGCCTGATATGTGTTCACTAGAGTAAGATGTTTGTCATATGTTAAAAACAATTTCAAAATTTGTATGATATTTTATTCTAGGATTGTTTCATCTTCTGCTTTCCATGCAGGCTCTACAATGCACAAAAATCGTAAATTTCCATCTCCACTATTTTCAATCATTTGCTCTGAATTTGGTGGAACATATACTGAATCATCTTTTTGAATAGAAATTGATTCATTATCTATTTTCAAATTACCCGTTCCTTCTAAAATGTAGTAAATTTCAGATGATTTGAGTTTGTGTAGTTTTGATTTTTTTTGAGGCTCTAGAGTAAATTGTGCAATACTATATCCAATTCCATTTAGTGTGTTGTGTGGATGAAAAAATTGCTTTATTGTTGTTCCTTCATTTCCTTGAATTGATTCAATCTCTGAGTTTTTTCGCAATGACATTGCTTAGATAATTTTTGAAACTTTGGTTTTGAAATCTGATTCATACCACACTGTTTTGTATTGTGCATTTTTTCTTGGCAGTATGTTTATTGCAATATGGGAGAATTCCTTTTTCTTATCAATTGAACCATGAGTGTGAAGTGTTTTTGCAGGAATATGTACAATATCTCCTTCATTTAGTGTGATTTTTTGAGTTTTTTTTATCTTAAAATCTGATTTTTTGTTACCATATTTTCTAAAAATCTCTAGACTGCCCTTTCCTTTGACTCCAACTAACACTTGATTTCCATCATGCCAGTGAATCTTTGTTCTAGAACCATTTTGAAAATGCACATGATAGATATCTTGGTCTTGAGATTTTATCTTCTTTGATAGTACTTTCATCCATGTCTTTCCAGTAAACCATTCTGGGTTGACCTTTCTTTGGTCTCCTTTTCCTGAAATGTTTGTTTTATTCATTATATTCTATCCAAAATTTTCTTTTTCTTTGCTTGGAACTCTTTTTCAGTTATTACTTCTGATTTTCGTAGTTTGCCTAACTTTTTTAATATTTCTAAATCATCATGTGTGTTTGAAGTTACTTTTTTTGCAACAGTTAATCCTTCAGTAATTTTTTTCATTCCTCTTTTTTCTAATTCCTTTCTTTCTTTTTTTGCCTGAGTGCGAAGTTCTTTGCTTGTCTTTGATGCTTGTTTTGCAGTCATTGCCCCAAATTCCACTGCATCCTCTAGTACATCATCTGCTTTTTTGATACCTTCTTGAAGTGCCTTGTCTGCTTTTTTTAGAAACTTTTCAATATGTCCACTCTTTTTTGTTCCCATATTTTGTACAATTGTTTTAAATCTATTATCTCTTTCTTATCAGAATTGGTTTAATAGATGCAATTGCATACTTTGAATAGTTTTGATAAAATCAAGTTATGATGTAAAGACTGTTGTTTTAAGAAAAAACATGGAAGAGCAAGATGCTTTAGAAACTATAGAAGAAAAGAAAACAAAACCATTCAAATCATTATTATCCAGACCAAAAAAAGAACAGGTCCATATCCATTCTCTGAAATTATACTATGAGTGCATATTGATGGTATCTGGAAAATATGTTGCAGATTATTTCCGTAAGGCATCTCATTCAATTTCTGTTCCATCAAATGTAAGTGAGGTACTTTTAGGTGATGGCATATTTCCTATACGCTCAAAAT
>CAYTNP010000136.1:0-2100 GCA_964439165.1 uncultured Nitrosopumilaceae archaeon
AAGTTTTTGGTTGTGAGTTTTATCCTGCTTCAGAATTAAAAAAAGAAGTTGATGCCTATGTATTTTTAGGACAAAGTAATTTTCATGCATCAGGAATTGCACTATCAACTAATTTGCCTACTTATGTTTTAGATCCTTACTTTAATGAAGTAAGAGAAGTAACAGAGTTTGCACAAAAACTAAAGAAAAAAGCAACTTTGGCAATTTACAAAGCAGCCGATGCAAAAACATTTGGTGTTATTGTAGGATTAAAAGAAGGTCAACTTTCAAAAGTTTTTGCATTAAAAATTAAAAAACAATTAGAAGATGCAGAAAAAAAAGTTCAGTTATTTGCATTGACTGATATTACAAATGACAGATTAAGAAATCTTAAAGGAATTGATGCCTTTATTCAAGTTGCATGCCCAAGAATTTCTACAGATAATCAATTTGACAAGCCTGTTTTATCCACACCACAGGCAAATGCATTGCTTAAACTTTTAAAAAATGAAAAGATTGATGAATATTTAGAAATCCCACATTGGTTATAGTACCAATTTTTGAAATTTAGAATCACCAGATAATTGTTCAAAAGATTTTGAATTTTTTGCCTTGATTTTGTATTTTGTTTCTTGAGAAATTATACGTTCTAGTAAATTTAATGCTTCATCAGTTTTAGATAACATTGACAAATTACAAGATTTGTCAAACAACACATCACCATTATTAGGATAATCATCTAAAATTTTATCACAACATAAAATAGATTTTTCAAATTGTCCTAATGAAAATAAAATTCGTTCTTTATGGTATAATGCAATATTGTATTTTGGATTAATTACTAAAATTTTATCACATAACTCTAATGCTCTATCAAGATTTTTTTGTTTTCTAAGAGAAGATATTTTGTTTGTCAATACTGAAATATCATTAGGAGAAATATCCAAAGCAGCATCATAACACATTATAGCATTATCAAAATCCTTTAGTTTACTTAGGGCATATCCTTTGTTATTAAGAGAGTTAAGATTTTTTGGATCTTCATTTAAAATTTCATCATAAATTGCAATAGCGTTTTTGAATTTTTTTTCTAAAAATAATCTATTTGCTTTATCCATCATAAAATTTATTTCAGAATTGGTCATATTTTTCACAATTCAGGTTTCATCAAAATTTTTCCAAAAAGTCCTTTACCATTTAGCATTTTTTTGTGAGCATCTACTGCTTGTTCTAAAGAATATTCTGAATCAATAATTGATTTAATTTTTCCTTGAGACATCCAAAAAAGGCCTTGTTCTAGTTCTGCTCTAGTGCCTTGAGTTGAGCCTAAAATATTTAGTCCTTTAAAGAAAACATGACGCAAGTCAGTGTCTGCATTGTATCCAGTAGTAGCACCAGTAGTAACAATTGTTCCACCATAATTCAATAAAGTCAATTCTTTATTCCAATGCGTACCCCCAATGTGTTCAAAAATTACATCCACACCAGGAGGATCAGTGGATGGTTTTGGAAGTTTTTTTGCAATTGATCTTACTTGTTTGTGCCAATCATCATCTCTATGATTCACAGCATAATCTGCGCCAAGTTCTAATAATTTATCTAATTTGTCTTTGCTTGCAGTTGCAATAACTGTGCATCCAAAAAGTTTCGCAATTTGAATTCCATATGTACCAATTCCAGAACTACCCCCCATGATCAAAACTATTTGGCCAGGTTGAATCTTTGCTCGTCCAGCCAACATATGCCATGAAGTTAACAATGTCATTGATGCTGCTGCTGCTTCATCATATGAAACACCCTCAGGAATTTTTACGACATTAACTTCAGGAAGATGTGTAAATTCACAATAACCACCCCAAAGTGGACCTGTTTCAAATCCCCAGATAGAACGTTTTTTACAATCATATTCACGTCCGTCAGTACATGCTTTACAAACTCTACACGACATGTTTCCGTGTGAAACAACTCTATCACCTATTTTGATATCTTTAACATCACTTCCAATAGCTGTTACTTCACCTGCTGCATCAGTTCCAGAAATATGAGGTAAAGGAATTGCCAAGGGTTTTCCTCTCATCCCCCAAATATCATCATAGTTTAGTGCTGCTGCTTTTACCTTAA
>CAYTNP010000137.1:0-2030 GCA_964439165.1 uncultured Nitrosopumilaceae archaeon
GTTCCATAAATCAACTCAAGATCTTTAGGTACATTAGATGAATGAATTACATGTTTGACATGAACATTTCCTTCTGAATCAATATTGACTTCAACTGATTTTTGAACTGCTTTTTGTCCAATTGAAATTTGAGCATCTACAACTGGAACTACAGAAATTAATAGTAAAACTGCTAAAAATCCAAAAACGTTTGAATTCATTTATTCCACAGTAACACTAGTCATTGATGTTTTTTCTAACGGACAATCATTTCCATCTCTATCAAGATTTACAATTTTGTCTGCTACATCCATTCCTTCTGTTACTTCACCAAATACTGTATATTGTCTATCTAGAAATGCACTATCTGATGTTACAATGAAAAATTGTGAGCCTGCACTATCTGGATCTTGTGATCTTGCCATAGAAACAATACCTCGTAAATGAGATCTTGAATTAAATTCTGCTTTAATATTATATCCTGGTCCACCCATTCCCCATGAACCTTTGTTATCTGTTTTTGTATTAGGATCTCCACCTTGAATCATAAATCCTGGAATAACTCTGTGGAAAAGAGTTCCATCATAAAATCCATCTTTTGCTAATTTTTCAAAATTCCTTACTGTCTCAGGAGCTAATTCAGGTAATAATTTAAAAGAAATTTTTCCTAAATTTGTTTCAATATTTACTGTAGACATTATTCATGGTCTATTTTCTTATCATAAGAGTCTTTTGTGAAAATTTATTTGAAAATTTTGTATTATTTATGAATTTAATTAGAATTTTTTTCCAAGTAATTACTTTGTTATTATAAAAAATTTTTTGAAGACTTTGAAAAATTTTATATTTTTACATATAATAAAAATATGAACTTCTTAAAAAATACATTTTTGAAATTTTCAAAGTTATAGTCTTATATAGAACAACTAAAACTAAAAGTTCGTTGAATCGCACAAATCAAAGTACGATAATTAAAGAAGCAATCAATTCTTATCTAGACAAAGGGGTTACTGACAAACAAGATATCTACACCAAAGTTGTTGATGAACTTGGTGTACCAAGACCTACTGTAAGAAGAGTTGCAAGAGATCTTAGAACTGAATTATTACAAAAGATCCAAATCTTACAGTCTGATATGACTAAACCAACCACTACTGAAGAATCCGAGTAAGATCTGTTCTTTTTTATTTTTAATCCTATTATTTTGTGATTTTTAGCATTACTGTTATAAACAATGAATTTTTCAAATAATTTATGGGATATTTGGGAAATCATCTAGCCACCATAGTTTGTGGAGTATTTGCTGCAATCTTAACTGCATTATGGCCATACTTTGTTGATTTCGCACCAATTCTAGAATTCGTGTTTATTATGGCAGTCCCAATTATGTGGTTTCTAGTTGTTGTATGTTGGGTATCTCAGAAAAGTACTGATTACATGCACAAGCATGCTCATACTGAAAAAAAAAGCTTGAGTAGTGCACAAACAGTTCAAACAACTACTGCTGGTTCTACAGTTGGTCTATCAGATATAAAACAAATTCAAAATGAATTAACTTCCGATCTCAATAGTCTTAAAGAATCTGTAAAACTAAAAGACAGTGAAATTGAAAGATTAAATCAAGAGATTTCTAATTTACAAACACTTGTTCAAATAGAATCACTAAAAACTGAATTAGCTAATCTCAAAATGCTTGCATCTAAAAGAAAATAATTTCATTTTTCACAATGATTACAAATTATACCGTGATTTTTCTTACAACCTGGACAGCTGACTGCCCCACCATAATGACATTTACATGAACATAACTCAGTTGGATCTTTTTTCAAACTCAATACTATATTCTATATTATAATGATATTTTACTTTTACAAATTTTATGATTATTTTAAAAATGTAATTTGATTACATATGTATTCAGTTCATATAATTTCTAAAAAATTAATTTTATTTTAAAAATCAGTTTTGATTTAAAAAATATTTTTCTAAAATAAAACGGGCTTGGAGGGCTTCGATCCCTCGACCTGTAACTTAGGAGGCTACCACGCTAT
>CAYTNP010000138.1:0-2030 GCA_964439165.1 uncultured Nitrosopumilaceae archaeon
TGTTGTCTGATTCAGAATTTCTAAAAGGAATTGAATGGATGATTTCAAATGGAATCATCAAAATATAGTTTCAATTTTTGAAAAACTAGTACATTTTAGAAATGTACCAATTTTGTTTTAATCTAATTAGTTATAGTAATTCTATACGAGTCATAGTTAGGTGAGAAACAAAGGAGTCATCTTGTTTGCCTGTTTCTCATCTTATTTTTTTATGAAATTTTAATAATGGACTCTATTAGGCTAAAATTGTGAAAATTCTTTTAACCATCATTTTATTTTCATTACTTGTTTCATTTGTGTCATTACCAGATACATTTGGACATGGTTTGGGTGGAGAAGTTTTACCACCTGTTACAATTGAAGATAAAGAAGCATCACTTTCAATTTCTATCTCACCATCTGTATATGATCCACAAAAACCTGAAAAAAATATCTCACTACGACTATTTGATGCAAACACTGATGCAATAATTGAGCATGTTACATTTGAGTTTGAATTAAAAAAAGATGGAAAACAAATCTTTAAAGAATTATTTCATGATGAGTTGGGAAATTTAAATATCAAAGTAATCACTGATAATTCTAAAAAAATTACAATTGATGGAAAAATTGAGCCTATTTTAGGTGGCTGGATGAAAAATGAATCATATGATCTAATTCTTACTGGACCTGTCTTTACGACTGGAGGACTATATGATTATAGTGTAAAAATTCTAACAATTGATTCTGATGATAAGATACTAAATCAACAAACAACATTACAAGGAGCAATTAGTTTAGCTCAAACAAATTCCTTCACAACAAAAGACTCTCAAAACAAAGAACATACTATTCAGATAATCTCTTATTTTGATAAACTTGATTCATTTAATTTTGATTCAAACAAAGTTATATTTTCTATGCCTTTTGATTGGAATCAAGATTTGACACAGCTAAGTGTAGTGCATCAGGAATTACGAATTCCAAATACGTTTGGAGATTTTCTTTTTACAACATACGAATCAATCGTAAATGATATTGCTTTACCTGAAGATACTATTACTATTGATGATTATTCCTTTGAAGATAGAACTATTCACATTGTTTTGAATCAAGAACTTTTAGAAAAAATTCAAAATGACGCATCAAAACAATCAAACTCCCAAATGAATTTTCAACTAAAGCCTAGTGATAAAATCAAATTCCCATTAGAGTTTGCCACTCCTGATTTAAGATACAAAGTTTTCTTATCTTGGGAGCCTGAAATTATTCATACTGGAGAAGAAATTACATTTTTCATAAGTATTGAAGAAATTTTTTCAGATAAAACCAAAAAACTAGTAGAGTATGATTTGTCTTTAATTCAAGATGATACTGAAATATTTTCAAAGCATCTACTTGGGAATGTAAATTCAGAAAAACCAAATTCTCATAAAATTCAATTTGATTCAACACAATCAGGAACTGCAAATTTTGTTTTATCAAATATTGATGGAAATTCATTATCAAAAGGAAATTTTATTCTTGTAATTGAGCCTAATGAATCCAAAATTATCCCAATTCCTGAATGGATAAAAAACAATGCTGCATGGTGGGCAGAAGGTTCCATTAATGATGATTCCTTTATTCAAGGAACACAATTTCTAATTGAAAATGGAATTTTACAAACAACAAACTGAAAAATCTTATTATACAAATTCTAATCCAAGAAAAATAACTAATGCTTCCATTAAGAGATGAAAATCCCCATCCTCCAGGATTCAAACCCAAAGTAACAATCTCATTAATCATTATCAATGTCGTAATATTTTTCTTTGAGGTAACAATAACAGGACAATTTTGGGAGTTTTCTAATCAAAATGCCGCTTTCATGTTTTTTGATTGGGGTGCAGTTCCAGCTTGTGTAACAGGTTTTTCAACAATGATTCAACCAGGAATTTCTTGTCCAGACATGTCATACGTTTCATTGTTTAGTTCAATATTCATGCACGGAGGTTTGATGCACTTGGGTGGTAACATGTTGTTTTTGTGGATCTTTGGTGATAACATTG
>CAYTNP010000139.1:0-2023 GCA_964439165.1 uncultured Nitrosopumilaceae archaeon
ATTGATCTATCTTGAGCTGCTTGACTATGAACTGCATGGCCTAATTCATGAGCTAATGTAAAAACATCCCTTGATTTGCCTGTAAAATTCACTAAAACATATGGTGTAATTTTGGGAGTTAATGTACTGCAGAATGCTCCATCTCTTTTCCCTTGTCTGATTGCTGAATCAATGTGGTTTTCATTGAAAATTTTCCGTGCATATTCTTCTAAGGTTCCACTAAATTTTCCTAGTGATTCAAAAACTAATTTTACTGATTTACCATATGTGTAGTTTTTTTCTTTAATGTTTGCAGCAGCTGGTGCATATACATCGTATCTTCTTAGTTTTTTCATTTTCAGCATTTTTGCTTTTTGAGCAAAGAACTTTTGGAATACTGGAGAATTTTTCCTACATATAGAAAGAAGTGATTCTATCGTTTTATCATCAACATCATTTCCTATGTTTCTCATAGAAATTGGACTATCATATCCTCTAATCTCAATTCCTTCATCTCTCCAATTAAGAACAATATTTTGATAAATCTCTCCTACTACGCCTTTGTTTTCAGAGTATTTTGTTAGAATTGTTTTGTATGCTGTTTCACGAATTTTTGGATTTGTACTTCTAACATAATTGGTAAGTTCCTCTCTTGTCATTTTTTTATTTTTGTTACCAACTTTCATTTGATACTCAAACGCATTGGTGATTTTATCATATAATTTCACAAGAGCTGAAATACCTGTGACATCTAATGTGTTAATTATTCTCTCTTCAGGTTCTGAAAGAGCATATTTTGCAAATAATCTTTTGTGTGCCAAATATTCTGTTAATTCACCTGAATCTTTCATGAGTCTTTTTGCATTTTTTTCATCTACTTGAGTTTTCCACCACAAATCAAAAAACAGAATTTTATTTGAAATATCTGAACCTAGTTTTGACATTTTAGTCATTAATGATGTTGCTTCATCTGATTGTGTATCTGATGAATATGATAATGATGCATATCCTCCAATCTTACTCATGTTTTCAGAAATTTTTTCTACTTGGTTTAAAATGTCCTTGAATTTTTTAGATGACATTTTTGGATTTAATTGAGATTTTATTTTTTCAAACTTTACTGCTTGTTTTTCTAATTCTTGAACTTGTTTTTGAAATGCTGCACTTTTTGGATTCTTTGCTAGTTCTGAAAGATCCCATCCTCCAAGTTTATACTCTGACATAATTTTTGTATTTTCTAACTATTAAAAAATCAATAGTACTCTTCATGAATGTAACACCATTTCCAAATATCTCCTGGAATTGCTTTCATTACTGGATGTCCTGTTTCTTTATGGTGTTTTGTAGCATGTTTTCCAATTGATGAATCACAACATCCTACATGTCCACAAGTCAGACACATTCTGATGGCAACCACTGGAAGATGTTCTTTTTCACATTCTTCACAACTGTTTGTATTTGGAGAAATTCCTTTTTTTTCATGTGAGAAATGTTCACATTCTTTTGTCATTCTAGTATTTTTTCAAGGTGTCTTTGTATCTCTTTATTGATTCAACAATTACTGTTTTAGCTTCTTTTGCTGATTCCCATCCTATGATTTTTACTTTTTTTCCTTCTAATTCTTTATACACTTGGAAAAAGTGTGCAATCTCTGAACGATAATGATCTTCTATATTTTGAATATCTGTGGTGTGCAAATATCTTGGGTCATTAGTTGAGACACAAATAATTTTATCATCTGGCTCTCCATCATCTTCCATTTTTAGAACTCCAATTGGTCTTGACTCAATTAAAATTCCAGGAAATGTTGGATTTGTAACTAATACTAGTGCATCTAGAGGATCTCCATCTTCTGATAATGTTTGTGGAATAAGTCCATAATCTCCTGGATAATGAAATGGAGAAAATAACACTCTGTCTAATTTGATTAAATTATGTTTTTTATCATATTCGTATTTGTTCATGGAACCTTTTGGAATTTCTACAATCACATTCATTATTTCAGGAATATCTGATCCTGGTTCAATATCGTGCCAAAAATTCT
>CAYTNP010000140.1:0-1992 GCA_964439165.1 uncultured Nitrosopumilaceae archaeon
TTTTCATTAGCAGATAAAATGAAAAAAAGTATGGGTATAGATAATTTGAAAAAAGTAGAACGGGAATTGTTTTTAGAACATGGAATGTCAATTAAATTATCAATTGAGCATTTTGATAAATTTCGTAAAGTTTTCAAAAAAAATTCAGATATGGATGTTGATGAATTTGAAAAAAAGTGTCTGAAAGAAATAATCAATGTTAAAAAAGAAAATGAAAAATATCACGTGACAATAATTGATAATCATTTATCAAATATGATTTTAGAATTATTTGGGGATTTAAAGACTAGAAAAATAATAACAGCGTTACTAGAAAATGAATACACAATTCCACAGATTTTAAAGGAATCCAAGATTCCAAAAACTTCAGGATATAGAAAAATTGAGAATTTATTGATAAATGGGTTATTAGTTGAAACAGGAAAAATTCTAAGTGAAAGTAAAAAAATTTCTAAAATTCAATTTATTTTTCAAAAATTTACTATCAATGTTCATCATGATTCGATAAGAATTGATGGAATTGTATCTAAGAAATTATTTGAAAAAAGTAGCAGTATGAAATTGATTCTTCAAGAGTTTGAATGATTATTTTACTAGTTCAAGTAAAGCTTTTGCTTGTTTGAAATGAACTTCATCAATCATTTTTCCATCAACTGTGGTAGCACCTTTACCTTTTTTTGTTGATTCAAGATAGATTTTACACACCTTTTCAGCCCACAAAATTTCACTTTTGTTTGGATGAAAAAGTTTGTGAGTTATAGAAATATGATCTGGATGAATTATGCTTTTTCCTGAATAACCTAAACTTTTTCCAAGTTTACAATCTTTTTCTAATCCCTTTGAATCTTTGAGATCTTGCCAAATGGCATCTATTGCAGCAACTCCTGCAGCACGTGCATCTACAGGGATTTTTCTTCTAGAGTATTTTGCACCTTCAGAATCTTTGGTATATTCAACACCAAGATCATTGAGAAGATCAAACACGCCAAAAACAACTGCAGCGACTCTTTTACTACCTGAAGCAATTTGATATGTGTTAACAACTCCTTCTGCAGATTCTATTGAAGGGATTAGTTGTATTGGTTTTAGTTTTCGTGTTTTTTCTAATCCAGATATTATTTTTTCAATTTTTTTTAATTCTTTTGTATTGTTGACTTTGGGAATTACAATTCCATCAATTCCTTTTTGAACGATTTCTTTAAGATCAGAAGGAATTTTTCCAGATAGGGGGGAATTTGTACGAACAAAAATAGAAGACTTGTATAACTTTCTAGATTTTAATGCAGATTTGATTAATTTTCTGGCATTTACTTTTTCATTATCAGGAACAGAATCCTCTAAATCAAAGCAAACAATATCAGCTTGAAGGTTTTTTGCTTTTTCTAGAAATCTAGGATTGTTACCAGGAACAAAAATGAGACTTCTGAAGAGCTGAGTCATTAAATGACTAAACGCCTTCAGGCTTCATTAAGATTTTTCCGAACATTCCTTTTCCGGTTAACATCTTTGTGTGAGCCTCTGCTGCTTGCTCAAATGTGTATGTTGAGTCAATAGCTGCTTTGATTTTTCCTTGACCCATCCAATATAGTGCTTGATCAAGTTCGGCTTTGGTTCCTTGTGTTGAACCCAAGATGTTAGTTCCTTTAAAGAACACGTGTCTTAGATCAGTCTTTGCATTGTATCCAGTAGTTGCACCACATGAAACTAGTGTTGCACCATACTTTAGCAATTGTAATTGTTGATTCCAATGGGTTTCACCAATGTGATCAAATGACAAATCAATTCCTGGTGCTTCACCTTTTCTCTTTGAAATCTCTTTTGAAATCTTAAAGACTTCTTTACTCCAATCGTCTTTTCTGTGATCTACTGCATAATCTGCTCCAAGTTCTAGACATTTGTCTAGTTTGTCAGGACTTGCAGTTGCAATTACATCACAGTTGTATAATTTTGCAATTTGAATTCCAAAGCTTCCGACTCCAGAACCACCACCCA
>CAYTNP010000141.1:0-1979 GCA_964439165.1 uncultured Nitrosopumilaceae archaeon
TCCAAAAAATTCTGAAGCAGAAAAATTATTAGAAGAACTAGAAAAAATTTAATTTCAAATCTTTTTCATCAAAAATGCATTTTCCATTAACCAATCACAAAATGCAGTTACCTTTTCATCAAACTCTGTCCAAATGTGAACTGAATGCGGTAGGATGTCTATTTTCCAGTTTTCAGTAAATACTCTGACTCCTTCTTTATCTTCATACTTGTATGCGTCTTGAGTTTGAACATCTCCTAGGATTTCTTTTGCTTTTTGTTTTATCAATTCTCTATCAATTGGGAATCTCTTTACTGATTGGTCTACAATCAAACTAAGGTCTCTTTTTCCATACATTTCAAATTCATCAATCCTTCCCCTTTCTGGAAAATTTACTACTAGGTTGACATTGTATTTTTTTCCTACATCTTTACCAATTGCAACAATTCTTGTATATCCCATTGCAGGATTCTTTTTTAGTAAAAATCTAATTTGTGCTAGTTCTTTTTTTAATTCGTTTTGTAAATCTGTTGTTAATTCTGAAAATATCAATATTTGATAGAATTTGATTTCCTCTTATAATGATTAATCTAGGCAAGATTGGTTTTTTTAGAACTTTGAATGATTGGTATTATGGCAATGCCCACTGATGAATCCATGAAAATTGGAGATGAATCAGAAAGAACAACTGATGTGAATTCTTATCAACGAACATGCATGGACTTTATCGAGGATATTTCACATGACTATGAGGCATGGGTTGATTATTACAAATTACCTGAAGATGAAGACAAAAAAAGAAGGGCTGGAATTCACGCTACCATCCAGAGAACAAATGAGTGGATTGCAAAAGTTGCCACATCTATTCAATCAATTGATGTTGTAATGAATGATGGAATTCAAAAGATGGCAGAATCTACTGCTGGAAAGCCACTTGAGATTGGTGTATTTGTAAATAATACTGCAAGTTACACTGAAATTCATCCTGGAGTGATTGATGTTCACATTCGTGGACATGGAAGAAAGGGAAGAAAAATGAAACTAGGATATCATTTCAAACAAGATAGATTTAGAATAGAATCTACATGTGGTGCATATCTTGATGAATCCAATTTACCTGAAGAAGAATTTGAGGATATGGACATTCATTTGAAATTGTATGCAGAAAAAGCAAAACAACGTGATGTAATTTCATTTACAATTACAGTCAGTGAGATGGAAAACGATGTTGAAATTGATAGACGTGGACTAACTACGATTGTTCATCTGGTTTAATTTGCAAATTATTTTAAAATTTTTGGATGACACAATATGGAACTATGATGGTTTCAACACCTATGGCAGAATTTGGGGGGATTTATCATAAAATAGTTTAAAAATTACAGAAACTGTAATTGATTCAGGTATTGCAGGATTTGATCTTTCCATTCTCTTTGTTATAATTACAATAATTCTTGGTGGATTGACAGTTTATTGTTTCTGGAAATCTAAAAAATCACTCTAGTGTAATTTCAATTGCAATTCTTTTCTCATCTGCTCTTTTTTCCCCTGGATATTTTAATTGAGAAATTTTATCATTTAGAGAATTATCTGTGATTTTTTTTGCAATCCCTACAAACACTTTATCATTATATTTTATTTTCACTTTGGGATTTGCCATTGCATTTTGAAACCAATCTCCATCTGGTTTGTGTCTTGAAAAGTAAATTTTATCATTATACTTTACTGCTCGAAGCATCACCGCGTGCTCTTTTCCTGTTTTTCTCCCCTTTGTGATTAGAATGGGTCTGAATCTATTTTCGGTGATTTCCATGCGTGATTTTTTTGCAGTCAAGTAATTTAACCCCATTGATGGAAATTTCTAATATTTGATGGGATAAACAAATCTGATCATTTGAAATCATGTCAGTAAAATTAGAAGGAATACCTACAAACCTGGCTACAGCCGACACATTTACTGGAAAAAAGGTCATAGATAGAGAAGGAATCGAATATGGCAA
>CAYTNP010000142.1:0-1933 GCA_964439165.1 uncultured Nitrosopumilaceae archaeon
CTAGGACACATTTGTTTTGTTTTACTTACCATAACTAAATCAAAAATTTTCCAAAGTTTGGTATTTATGAATCAACAATTTTTTGAATTAAAATCACATATGTAATTTATAAAAAATTTTTTAGCAAAACTAAGAATTTAATTTTTCTTTAATAGTTTGAACATATTTTTCATTGTATTTATTGAATAATTGAATTTTATTTTGAGCCAAGGCCATAGCACCAGGTCTACTGTTAATGTGCTTTTCAGCAATTTCTTGTTGGTCTAAGAGTTTTTGTAAATTTTCTTTTGGTTGTGATTCTAGTTTTCCTAATAGTGATTCAAGCTCTTTTTCAAGAATATCTCTAGTATCAGGATTTTCAGGTGGATCAGCACCAATTATTACCTTAGTCTCAACATTTCCAAATACTTTTTTGTCTAACTCAACCAATAAGTAAAATCAAAATTAGTTCTATAAATTTAATTTCATCATAAAGGGAAAAAGTGAGTGCAGTGCAATCAAACGTTTTATCTTTGAAGATTATTTTTCATATCTTATGACTTATTGTATAGGTAAATGCAAAAACTACAAGGCAGTTAAACCAACACAAATGGGCAGGTATGCTGCAGGCCAAAAAAGATGTAACTATTGTGAAATATTTGTAGAATATGAAGGGATTTCTTGTCCTTGTTGTAATAGACAATTAAGATGTCTACCAAGAAGTAGAAAAGGTAAAGAAAAATATCTAGCACAAATTATTTCATAAATTAAAATTTCATTTTTAATTAATTATTTTTAATTTGTTTTATGCCTGTTTGTTGATCGTTTGTTTATAAGAAATTAATCGTAGTAAAATTATGGCAATTCCAGTTGAGGTTCAAGAATTTGTTGAAAAACATATCAAATTAATGATTTCTCAAACAGAAACATATCTTCCATTTATCAAAGTAGCATTTCCTTATTCAAAAAATGTAGCTGATGGTGTTTACAATCTAATAATTGGTAGTGCTCTATCTGTATTTGTAAATCAGTTTGCTATGAGAATGAAATATCCAACTGCTGCTGATTTTGAAGAGTTTGGAAAAATTTCTTTAAAGTATAGAGATCAAGTAGATCAATTTTTTAAATAATTAAGCCAATTCCCCTAAGAAATGAACTGTATCATTTGTTACAACAACTGTTCTGTCTTTTGGTATTCGGTATAATTTTTTTGAACCATTTGATGATTGAACAATCAACTTAGAGAATGGATCTTTAAGTGATTTGTATAAAATTCCTTTTTCACTAACTGATTGAGACCAATGATTTCCTTGTACAAGAGAAATTGTTTGAAATTTTATTATTTGATATGAATAAACCATTTCTAATTAATTAGAAATAATTGCACTCATTAATGATTTTCCTCCAATTAGTGCTGCAATGGATAATCCCACGTTTGCCAAAATATTTGCTGCAAGTGCACCATAATGACTATTTTCAAGAAGATTAGTAGAATCAAGTGCAAATGCTGACATCGTAGTTAATGAACCACAAAATCCAACTGCTGCAAATAAAGAATATTTTCCATCTAGATGCCATTGTTGAGAAAGTACTACAAATATTCCCAAAATAAATGCCCCAAGAACATTTACGATAATTACATTAACTGGAATTGTGTTAAAAATTAAAGGAGAATCATAAACTAGTTTGTATCTAAGAAATGCTCCAAGAACAGAGCCAACACCAAGAAATACAAATTCTAAACCTTTCATGTATACAATTACTCAAGTATCTCTATTAGTGCTATTTGGAAAATTAGAACCAAATTATTCCTAATCTTAGTTTTATTTGAGAAAATAGGTCTATGGTTTTTATAAGCTCGGTATTTTTGCACACTAAATGACATTAAAATTAAGATGTGAAGACTATGGTTTTGAATGTGATTTCATTTTAGATGAAGAAAAAAGCATTGAAC
>CAYTNP010000143.1:0-1918 GCA_964439165.1 uncultured Nitrosopumilaceae archaeon
AATTAAAGAATTTCTCAAGGTTTTGATAGTCTTTTAGAAACATCAGTAAAAATTTCAACTACTTTTTTAGCTAAATTTTCAATGTTTGCAGTAGGTTCTGCAGAAATCAACAACAAGATTTGGCTAATAGGAAACGGGAAACTGACAAGAACTGCTTTGTCTCTTCTTGCAGCCAAATAGTTGATAGGTCCTAAACTTTCATCAAATTCTTTTCTAATAGATGCTTTTGAAACAAAATCCAAAAAGGATTGAAGTTTAGTTTCATCACCCTCATACGGAGTAAGTCCTTTTTTGAAACCTCCTGAAATCAATTGCCCGTCTTTATCTACAATTCCAGCAAAACGAATCTCAGATTCAAGCAATAAAAGATCACATTTTCCACCATATAGTTTCAATGTAGCATCTGAACTTGACATGTTAGTTACTTGGAATATCAAAAATAAAAACCTAGTCAAGATTATGAGGACAGATAACAGATTTGATCTCAAGTTAAAAAAAATCCTACACGAAATTAATAAGTCAAAACTTTGAAGTGACAATTGTTGAGATTTTTAGTATTTGGGATAATGGCAATTATTTTGATTGGAGGATTCAATGTCCAAAACAGTTTTGGGCATCAACCAGATTTTGAAGTGAAAACTGTTGAAGATATTTTAGATTTTTGTGAATTCTTTTATGAAGAATATGGTAATCTAGGAATGGATAATCTCTTAATTCAACACCCTCGTTTTCCAAATCTTAGAGCATGTGAAATTTTATACGATCATGTTGCATGGAACAGTCAACATCAACTACGAGATGTTGTTTTGATTGCAGAAATTGAAAAGTATTTGGGAAGTTCAGATTTTGCATTTGATAGACACCTTCAAGAGTTTACAACATATCCAGAATGGATTAAAAAAGATGCAAGAATGTGGGTGGATGGTAATATCAAAGATAATCAATTTGCATATGGATTAAGAGCACTAATTGAAAATGATATCATTTCTCCTGAAATAATTGACAACGTTAGTGATAGAGTATGCATAGAAGGGTTATGCATAAAAGAAACAGATTATGTTGTTTATTCTCATACAAGTAAATTTGAAAACACAAGTACCGAAAAATATGAAATCAATAAAATTGATTCAGATGGGATTTTGATTGGAAGCAAAATAATTTCAGAGGAAAGTGTAACTACAAATCAATTTTATCTTGATGAAAACAACAAAATTTCACCTGAGGAAAAATGTTGCAAGACCACAAAATTTCTCTTCAAAACTCCTCTAGAAATTGGACAAACAATTGAAAATGATTTACAAATCTTTGGTGAAACAGAGTACAGTATAGGAGAAGTAACCAGAACAGGAATTTTTGCTCAAAATGGAGAAGGTAGGACATTAGTAATTGATAAAGAAATAGGAATTTTGATTTCAGAAGATTATGAAATTACAGAACTAGTAACAGAATGGGAAAAATCAGAGTTAATTGAGACCAATATTTTTGAAAAAACAACTGGAATTCAACTATACGATATGAAAATTCCTAAATGGGTAAAAACTACAACAATGTGGTTTTTGGATGGATTAATCTCAGAATCAGAGTATACTCAATCAATGAAATACCTTATTGAGGAAAAATTCCTAATTGTTTAAGAATTTAATTTGCATTTTATCAAAACATAATCAATAATATTTTGCTCAGATGTCTTTTTCATTTTTAAAATAGACTTGTAAAGAATATTTTCAACATAGTTTGGGTAATGTTTTAAAATATTTTTTTTTATTTTCTCTCTATTTTGAGAATAATAATCAGCCAAAGGATCATAAACTGATTTTCCAATTAATTGTTCTTGGATTATTTCAAATCCTAAAGAAGTGATTTCTTGCTTAATGTCATCTAATTCATAGTGTTCAGAGGACCAAGTAAATTTCAAAAG
>CAYTNP010000144.1:0-1915 GCA_964439165.1 uncultured Nitrosopumilaceae archaeon
CCCAAAATATAAGGGTATGTCACTAGATCTCAGTCTTATTTCCCATGTAACTCTGCAAAACCTTGGGAATTCTAATGTGACCATCTTTTGTCTGGAAATTCTCCATTATTGAGACCATTACTCTTGTTGTGGCAATCAAAGTACTGTTTAGTGTGTGCAGATATTGAGTGTCTTCATTTGTCTTGTCCCTAAATCGAATCTTCAATCTTCTTGCTTGATAATCCAAGCAGTTTGAACAAGAAACAATTTCTCTGTAGGCATTTTGTCCTGCCATCCATGCTTCAATATCGTATGTCTTGGCTGAAATTTTTCCCATATCTCCAGTTGACAATAGCATTACCTTGTGTGGGATTTCTAATTTTTGATAAAACTCTTCGGCAATTTCTAGCATTTTTTCATGCTCTTTCCAAGAGTCCTCAGGTCTTGAAAAAACAAATTGTTCAATTTTATCAAATTGATGAACTCTGAAAATTCCTTTCTGATCTCGTCCATGTGCTCCTGCCTCTTTTCTAAAACATGGGCTGACACCTGCATATCTTAGTGGGAGATCTTTTCCTTCAATGATTTCTTTAGAATGCATTGATGCCATTGCATGCTCTGATGTACCTATCATGAAAAGATCCTCATCTTCAACTTTGTAGATTACTTCTTCAAAATCATCTGCAATAACTGCCCCCTCCATGGATTCTCGATTAATCATGTATGGTGGCTGAACCAAAGAATATTCTTTGTTTGAAAGAAAATCTAATGCATAGTGAATTAGTGATTGATTTAATCTTACTAAATCATTTTTGAGATAATAAAATCTGGCACCTGCAACTTTAGCTGCTCTTTCTAAATCTACCAAATCTAATTTTTCAGAAATATCGATATGATCATTTGGTTTAAAATCAAATTCTGGAATACTTCCCCATTTTCTAATCTCTTTGTTTGCTGTTTCATCAGGACCTACTGGAACTGTCTTGTGAATAAGATTTGGAATTGTAAAAGCTAATTTTGAATATGTATTCTCAATTTCATTTTGCTCTGTTTCTAATTTTATTAATTCTGATGATACATTTTTCATTTCAGCTAAAATTGTTGATGCATCTTCTCCTGCTTTCTTTTTTTGAGCAATTTCTAGTGCCACTTGATTCTTCTTTTTTCGTAATTCGTCAGTTTTTATGATAAATTCACGTCTCTTAAGATCAGATTCAATTAGTGCATCTAAATCAAAATCTACTGATCTTGCCTTTAGCATCTCTTTGATTGTTTCAGGCTTTTCTTTGATTAATTTAGGATCTAGCATTATTCTATCACCTTGAGTGCCATTTGCACATGCTCCAATACTTCATCAACTGTCCCAATTAGATGCTTCATGTTTTTCTTACTTTCAAAATTAAAAACTAGTTTGTTATCAATATTTTCAACATAAAGACTCAATCCATCTGGGAAATCCACATTATCTGGTTCTAAAGCTTTCTTGACAGTCTCTGCTTTTTCTTTTGTAATGTTATTGAGACTTATTTGCATTTGACACGTTAACGACATTTACTTCTAAATAATTGAGAAATCCATCCAATTTGTCTTTAGTTATTTTAGCCCCAGCTGCTGCATCATGACCTCCACCAATTCCATCAAACTGTTTAGCTCCTGCTCTCATCAAATCACTGAGATTAATTTCTGATTTACAACTAAATGATTTTCTTGATGAGAATTTTATGGTATTTTCTTCTCCCTTGGTTCTCAAAATTACAATTTTTCCTGAATTTTTTGGGGAACCTGCAATTAGTGATGAAATTGTACCTGTCATTGTTTCTGGAACTATATCCTCACCATTTACCATCACACAAGTCTCACTTTCAGAAATTCTCCATCTTTCATTTGTCAAAATATTCATGTATTCTCTTATCATTTTTCTATAATCTGTAAGGAT
>CAYTNP010000145.1:0-1912 GCA_964439165.1 uncultured Nitrosopumilaceae archaeon
GTTTTCTCTACAACAGGTTCTGGTGTTGATTCGTCTTTAGTAATAGTAACATCATCCAATGAACCAAAAACAGTTTCAAGAAAAATTTCTCTATCAAACGGTTTAAGATCAGGATATTCTTGTCCTACTCCGACATACATTACAGGAGTAGAAGTTACTTTGACAATAGATAATGCAGCACCACCTCTTGCATCAGCATCACTTTTTGTCAAAATAGAGCCATCAAATTTAGTATAGGAATGAAATTCTCTTGCCTGATTTACAGTATCATTTCCAGCAAGTGAATCACCTACAAAAATTTTCAAATCAGGATTTACAACTTTGGTAATTTTTTCAATCTGTTGCATCAAGTTTTCACTTGTTTGCATTCTGCCTGCAGTATCAATTAGAACAACATCTGTTTTGTGAGATTTTGCATACAGTACTGCATCACGTGCAACAGCTGCAGGATCAGAATTATAATTTTGTGCAACAAGTTTTAGATTAAGACGATTTGAATGTTCACGTAGTTGTTCAATTGCACCTGCTCTAAATGTATCAGCTGCTGCAATTACAACTGAATATTTTTCTTGTTGTAACATGTGTGCTACTTTAGCTAGTGAAGTTGTTTTTCCAGTTCCATTAATTCCTAAAAATAAAATTAAAAATGGTTTACCTTGTTCTTTGTTTTGATTTATTCTTTCAAATAGATCAACTGTGCCTGCACCATCAAACAGTGAAGAGATTATTGAGATAAGACTGTCTTTGACAAATTTCTCAATTTCATGTTTGTCAACTTTAGAGCCAATGAGTTTTTCTTTAAGGTCATCTTTTATTGCATCAATTACTTCAGTTGCAACATCAGATTCAAGTAATGCAATTTCTAATTCAAATAAAATATCTTCAATGTCTTTTTCATTGAGTTCTTTTTCTCCAAGACTTTTCGCTGCATTAGAAAATGCACTACGAAGTTTATCAAACATGATTTATCCTGTTTTTGGTGGTTGTGAAGGTGGTTGTTGCATTGCTGCCATCATTTGATTAATCTGTGCTTTTCCTTGTTCAAGTCTTTGTGCTGCATCTTGTTTTTTAGCAGATGTGTCTTGTAAAGCAATTTCAACTTCTTTGAGTCGGGCTTCAAGATAATTAATTGCAGAACCAAAATCTTTTTCGACTGCAAATCCTGCACCAATATTTAGTACAATTTTTTGAGTGGATGAAATCTTTGTTGGGATGTATGTTCCCATTCCAATTGGAACTAGTGTATCAGATTCAGGTTTTGAATTTAGAGATTTGATTGATTCAATGGCAGCTGCAGTTTCTCTCATAATTCCTATGAAAGTCTGTTCTCTTTGAGATAGATCTGAAAAATACGTTTCAAGCATTTGCATTTGCTGCATCATTTGCTCTGCTTGTTCTTCACTCATGTACAACAAACCTTGCTGAGATGGTTATAAATTCATTCATAGGAAATGCCAAAAAATCAAAATAATAAAAGAATAAAAAATAAAGATTAACTTTATTTTGCTTTTGAGAATCTAGATTCTACTTCATCCCAATTAACAACATTCCACCAGGCCTCAATGTAGACTGGTCTTTTGTTTTGGTAGTTGAGATAGTATGCATGTTCCCATACATCACAGCCCAATAATGGCACTAGACCTTCAGTTCTTGGACTAGTTTGATTTGGCATTGATTTGTATTCAACCTTTGATGTTGATGGATTGTATACTAACCATCCCCAACCACTGCCTTGAATTACAGCTGTAGTAGATGTGAATTTCTCTTTGAAGTCAGAAAAGCTTCCAAAAGAATCGTTAATTGCATCAGCAATTGATCCTCCAGGTTCTCCGCCTCCATTGGCTTTCATGTTATTCCAAAATAACCTGTGGTTATCATAACCACCACCATTGAAATTAATTGCACCTCTTTT
>CAYTNP010000146.1:0-1887 GCA_964439165.1 uncultured Nitrosopumilaceae archaeon
GCTTCAAGAAAATGTGAAAACAAAATAAATTCTGGTCCTACAAACTTTACATCCAAATCATTCAAAGTTCCATCAATTAATTTTAGTTCAAATTTTTGTTCTGCAATTAAATCATCTGATGATACTGTTGCAACAAAGTTTGGCGGCATGATGATTAATTTTGCCTCAAAGGCATTTCCGATATCCAGCCTGCCAGCTCCCGCATCTAATATTGAGAATTCTTGCTCATATGCATCAGATACAGGCTCAGTTGTAGTCAGTAATAGTGATTTTATCTCGTGGTGATGTAATTCTGGGTTGCCTTGGAGTAGTAGGGCTGCAGCGCCACTAACGTGTGGTGCAGCATAACTAGTACCGCTGGTGAAATTGTATCCTGCATTGTTTTGTGTGGTGTTAATGTATGCCCCAGGTGCGACAATTTCAGGCTTTATGTAAAATGGAGAGACTGGTCCACGGGAACTAAAGTGTGCAACAAAATCTGGATTGTAAAATAAATTCAAATCAGCTTTACTGTTTTCTGTAATTGATTCTATGATTTCTAATCCTTCTTCTCTGTCTATTGATACAGTTGGAATTTGTGGATAGTATTCTGGTCCCATATGTGGATTAATTAATTCACCCAAAAATATTCCTGGAACATTATTGTATACAATTAATGCTTTAGCCCCTGCATTTGCAACATTTTTTTCTTTAATTGAAAAATACAACATTTCTCCTTCAACATCACTTCCTCTCTCAACAATTACTATTGCATCTTTAGCATCGATATTTTCTAAATCTAAAACTTTTCCATATCCGCCAGGAATTATTTTTCCAGTAATTGTTGATTCAATTTTTGTTGAACCAACCATTGGAATTACTGTATATGGTTTCTCATCGACTTCAAGTGTTGCAACAAGGCTTGATGTCAAATTGTTATACGTTGCACCAACTGTAACTGATCCTACATTTCTTCCTGGACTACCAATGGTTTGAAATCCTGGTCCATCATTTCCTGCAGCAGTAACAACAAAGATTTCTTTTTCTAATGCAACATTTACTGCTCTATCAATTTTTGAATTAGTCTTGTTTACTCCTAGACTGATATTGATAATGTCTGCACCATCTTCAATTGCTTTGTTAATTGCTTGAACAATTAATTCTGATGATACTCCTTCTCCATTTTCTGAAACTTTGTATGCTAGAATTTTTGCCTTGGGGGCTACTCCCTTTATTTCACCGTCTGCTGCAATTACTCCTGCAACTTGGGTTCCATGACCGTTTGTATCCATTGGATGCTCACCTTGTGAAACAAAGTTGAATCCTCCAATTACTTTACCGTCTTCTCCCCAGCCAAGTAAATCTGGATGTGTATAGTCTACACCAGTATCAATTACTGCAATCTTGATTCCTTCTCCATTAATCCCATCAATTCTTGGAATCTCTGTTCCAACATACGGAACACTTCGCTCCAAGTATGTTTGGGATTGATCATCATTATCTAATGAAAGAAAAACAAAACCTGCAACAAAAACAAGTAATGCTGAAAAAATTACCACTAATTTCACAAAATTCCTAATTATTTTTACAAGTAAAAATGAATTGTTTAGAAAACCAATAAATGCAGTAAAACTTCAAGTGGTTGCATGGGAAAATACACTCTTCCTGAAATGCCATATGCTTATGATGCATTAGAACCTCACATTGACGCAAGAACAATGGAGATTCACCACACAAAGCATCATCAAACATACACCGACAAACTAAATACAGCTCTTGAAACATGTCCTGCTGAAATTCAAGAAAAAGATATTCTTGACATCTTGTCTGATATCAATTCTGTTCCAGAAGACAAAAGAGGTGCAATTAATTTCAATGGTGGTGGTTATGATAACCACAGGTTATTTT
>CAYTNP010000147.1:0-1871 GCA_964439165.1 uncultured Nitrosopumilaceae archaeon
ATTTCTAATTGTACTGCAATCTTCCATTTCAATGATTTTAAAATATATAGAAACTAATTATGCTTTTTGAACAACTCCGCAATCTCGACACTTGTAGCACATCCATTTTACAGAGTCAGGATTTTGTTTGTAATCTGTATACAAGTTACTTAGTTTGATCATTTTGGAATTTATCAACTTCATAGTATCAAGCCATTTTTTGTACTTTTCATCAATTACAAATCCAATCAAAGAAGACTCACATCGAGGACAATTATACTTAATTCCTGGAGAATAGTATGTCATTGACAGACTCCAGAATTTGTCTCAAACTCTATGATCTTTTTTGATGACTTGTACCAATCAGCAATTACTGATTGTAAATTCACAATGTCTTCAAGAATTACTTTTTTGTGCTCAATATTTGATTCAATATTGTACAATTCCCAAAATTTGTCTTGACATAGTAACAAATTTTTGATTCTATTTGTGTATGGTTTCCAAATCCCTTCTTTGAGGATTTTGTTTTTTATCTCTTCGGCACATGTATTGTATGTGTCATATGATTCTGTATTTTTTGGCATGGCTCTTTATGGTTTTAATTTTATTTGAATCCTTACTGAATATGTTATGTGATACATAGCACCCTATCTCCAATACTTATATATCATAAACACACTATTACTGTATGTTACAAATTCCCCAACTAACTGAAATCAAAAAGATTCGAGAAGAGTTGAATCTTAGCCAAAGACAATTGGCAAAAAAATGTGATATCCCATCATCGTTTTTGAGTATGATTGAGAATCAAAAAAACAATACAAAGCCTAGTTATGATGTACTGGTAAGAATATTCCAGGAATTAGGTGTAGAATCTCAAAAGAATCTGGGCAAATTAATTACTGCAGATAAAATTTGCAAGAAAAATCTTACTGTTACAAAAAAATCTGAATATGCAGAAGATATCATAAAGATAATGCATCAAAAAGATTACAGTCAGATTCCTGTCCTTGAAGGAAGTAGTTGTGTTGGAATTGTAACTGAAAATTCTCTTGTGAAATTTCTTCAAAACAGAGATCATACTCCATTGGTTAAAACCAAAGTCAAAGAAGTGATGACTAGTCCTCCAATAGTTATTGATGTTGCTACAAAAGTCACTGAGAGTCTTTTGTCTCTATTTGATGATTCAAAATGTTTGCTAGTTTCAGAAAATGGCAAAGTCATTGGATTGATTACAAAAATTGATGCAATCAGGGGGTTGATGAAGAAATGAGTCATCTTAATTCTAATCAAAAAGAAAAAACATTCGAATTAATTCGAAAATACATTGCATACCGAAGGACTAATGATGAAATCCTTGCAAATTTGAAAGAAAAAGGATTTGAAATATCTGAGAGAACATTACGTCGATACAAACAACAAATCAGAGAAAATGCTGGCTCAACTCTTGCAGAAATTTATCATAATGAAGTTGTTGATAATTCTCTTGAAGATTTTTTTGCCATACGAGAACTTCAAAGACAAGCATGGCAAGAAGTTGATAAGGGAAAAACTGCTTCTGAAAGAATCAAAGCATTGAATTTGATTCGAAATTCCTTACATGATAGAAGCAAACTGTACTTGAATGTCCCATTGAATTTCAGACATGGTCATAAACCAAAACCATCTAAAAATATCTCAACCGATATAGGGGATGATTCAACCAAAATTAAAAATTGATTTGCTCACAACACCTAAACCTCAATCGGCCAAAATTTCGTGAGTAAATCGGCCACAGTGCGGTCAAATAACTTCTTTATTCTGGTCTTTTTCTATTCTTTATCGTATGAAAAAAATTGGCTTGCTTGGATGTGGAGCAATTGGTACTCAGATCGCATTGGCAATTGATGAGG
>CAYTNP010000148.1:0-1866 GCA_964439165.1 uncultured Nitrosopumilaceae archaeon
GTGATTTGTCAGAATAGTCTAATCTTTCATCTTGTTCTGTTAGTCCAGTACCTTCAAAAGTTTCACCTTTACAATCTGCTGCAGCGATATCTTTTTCGGTTCTGTACCATTGGAATGTTTGTACAGGACATACACTCATGCAAGAGCCTTGAGCAGTACATTGATCCCAATCGACTGCGACAGTTGTTCCATGAATACCCAAAGGAACTTGTGTGTCCCCATGTGCTTCATAAGCTGCCTTTACTTCATCGTTTGAGAATGCTGCACCATCGGAACGACCATCACCCCAGATGAAGTGTTTGTTTTCACCATCTGAATGACTTGTTTTTCCGGTTGGCTTTACATCGTTATGACAAAAGTCTTCTGGTATAACTAAATCTACCATAATTGAATAATTTTAGAATATTATTTAAATCTAAACAAAATTAGTTGCAACTAAATTTCAAATATTTAATTACGATCAAGGGGATTTATCATAAAGTAATGATTTTTTAAAAAATTACAAAGATTTTGCTGCATTCTCATGTTTTTCAACATTTGATTGATCTACTTTGATTGCTTGAGGAGGACAAACTGAAACACATGCCATACACCAAATACAATCATGTTCTCGGATTGGGTCAGCCTTGTCAGTCATATCTTTTCTCTCATCTTTAACTACACTTCCAGTACCTTCAAAAGTTTGGCCAATCACATCTTTTGCTGGAATATCTTTTTCAGTTCTGTACCATTGGAATACTTGAACTGGACATGCTTCAATACATGCACCATCTGCAACACAAGAATCCCAATCAACTGCAACCATTGTACCGCTAATTCCTAAAGGAACTTGTTGTTCTCCTTTTGCTTCATAAGCTGCCTTTACATCAGCATCTGCAAAAACTTCTGCTTGTGAACCATCAACATTTTTTTCTTTACCTGGACCCCACATGATGTGAAAGTTTCCATCAGAATCTGAAATTTTTCCTAATGGTTTAAGACCTTCAGGGAAATTTTCTGCTATTGGCATGTTAACAAATGCAAGTTAGATATTATTTAAAGCTAGGTAAGAGAATTGTAGTAATAATCAGTCACTAGTGATTAGAATAGATCCCTTACGTTCATAATGTTGTAGGAGTAATTTTTGGGATATGGATATTATCAAGTATGACGTGTATAGAGGTCCAAATCTCGGAGTATACATCACAGTAAATGACAAAATTGGACTAGTTCCAATGGGGTTTGCAAAAACAAAAGCAGACAAACTTGCAGAATATCTGGATATTGAAATTTTCTCTACTGCTATTGCCAATACTAGATTAATTGGTGCATTATCTTTAATGAATAATAAAGGAATTTTACTTCCAACTACTGCATATCAAAATGAATATGATTTTTTAAAAGAAGCAACTGATTTAGAAGTTGGAGTTTTAGATACAAAATTTAATGCACTTGGAAATGTTGTTTGTGCAAATGATAAAGGTGCAGTTGTATCACCATGGTTATCAAAAAAAGATTGTCAAACAATTTCTGATGTATTAGGGGTTGAAACAATTCAGAAAAAAATTGCAGGGTTTAATCAAGTGGGTTCAGTAATGGTTGCAAATGATTCAGGGGCTGCCATTCATCCTGAAGCCAATGAAGAAGATATGAAGACATTTGCCAATCTGCTAGGCGTAAAAGTGGAACAGAGTTCAATTAATAATGGAATTCCGTATGTTGCATCAGGAATTTTAGCCAATAACCATTCATTAGTTGTAGGTTCATTGACAACTGGTCCAGAAATTATGATGTTAACTAGGGCATTTCTAAATTAAGAATAGATCTTGGATCTTCAGTTAGTTTTTCTAAAGAAATAGTACCTTCTTTTCCATCTTTCATATCATG
>CAYTNP010000149.1:0-1865 GCA_964439165.1 uncultured Nitrosopumilaceae archaeon
TCAACCAACTATTCCTGCACCAATTAGTCTCCATCTTTCATCTATTCTTCTACTAATTGCAACATTGCCATCCTCAAATATACATGCAGGTCTTCTAAGTTCAATTTCGATAGTTTTTGATTTGATTTTTGTAACTTTACCTAACACTGGTGCAGTTCCAATGTTTAATCGAAGTAATTCACCTGATTTGATTGGTTGAACTTTAATATCTTCAGTTGTCCCTACTGCTGAATCAAACAAACTAACATCTAGTTTGATTTTAATAGAATTTTCAGGAAGAGTATCAGGCTTTCCTATAACTGAACCAATAAATGAATCACTTCTAGTCATAGATGGGTCTAATTTTGTTCCAATAGCAACTAATCCACCAGGTTTTACTGAATCCACTATTCCTGCTGCAGTTCCAAGTGAAGTAATTTCTGTTAGTAACGGTTCATATGATTTCTTTTTTTCATTTATTATTCCAGGTTTGATTTCTATTTCATCTCCAACTTTGAAAATTCCTTGAGTTAAACTTCCACCAATTACGCCACCTTTGATATTTTTCAATTTAATTCCAGGCTTGTTTACATCAAAAGAACGTAAAACATGCATTACAGTATCTTTTTTCTCATCTCTTTCTGGAGTTTTGATTGTTGATTCAATATTACCAATTAATGCATCTATGTTTAATCCAGATTGTGCAGAAATTGGGATTATTGGTGCTTTAGCAGCATGACTTCCTTTAACAAATTTTGTTATATCTTGATAATTTGTTAAAGCTTCTTTGTAAGTAAGTAAATCGACTTTATTTTGAACTACAACAATTTGTTGAATTCCAAGTGTTTGTAAAGCTAAAAGATGTTCTTTTGTTTGGGGTTTGGGAACCTTTTCATTTGCTGCAACCATTAACAATGCACCATCCATTAATGCAGAACCAGAAAGCATGTTTGCCATCAGACTTTCATGTCCAGGACTATCAACAAAACTAACTACTCGAGTAAGTTCACTTTCTTTTCCACAGTTATTACATTTTGGAGTTGTTGAAAATCCTAATGGTTCTTCACAGCTATCACATTTGTAAAACGCTGCATCAGAATATCCTACACGAATTGTAATTCCTCGTTTTAATTCTTGACTATGAACACTAGTCCATGAACCAGTTAGTGCTTGAATTAAGGTAGTTTTTCCGTGATCTACATGTCCAGCAGTACCAATGTTAACACATGGTTGATAACCATATTTTTTGATGTACCAATCAGGAAGTGTGTCTCTCCAATGCATGAGTCAAAATGTAAAATCGGTATATGTTAAGTTATTCTTTTTTCTCTTCAGGTTTTTCTTCTGTAGATTCTGCTGCATCTTCAGCTTGTGTCTCTACAGGTAATTCACCATCAAATTTACAATTTACTTGATAAATTTCTTCAGATAATGTGTTTCCACGCATTAGTTTTCTTTTTCTTTGTCCAGTTTCTGCATCCTGTAATCCAACTCCTTTAGAAAGTAAAACTCTTTTTCTTGCTGCTCCATGAACATCATTTCTCATTGGAACACCAGATTTATCACTTCCACCGGTTAGTTTTAGTTTTCCACTTAAACCAACAATTGCAGCATCAGTTTCATTACCTAATTGTAATCCTAATAATGGATTAGCATCACTATCTTTGAGTTCCTTGGAAATTGATTTTCCTTTGATGTCAGATATTGTAATCTTGAAGTTAGTCAAGTATTCGAAAAAATAGCCAAACGACTAATTAACCTTTGGACATTATTTTTAAATCTAAACGAATTATCACACTCATGAAAGAAGAAATCATGTGCCCAAAATGTGATTTTAAAATGAATAAATTAACTAGTTGTCACTTGATCTGTTCTAATTGTGGTTC
>CAYTNP010000150.1:0-1859 GCA_964439165.1 uncultured Nitrosopumilaceae archaeon
TTGATGCACTTGGGTGGTAACATGTTGTTTTTGTGGATCTTTGGTGATAACATTGAATTAAAGTTTGGTAAAGTAAAATTTCTTTTAATTTATTTTGGATGGGGAATAGGAGCAGGTCTTGCTCACATACTAATTGATCCTACAAGTACAACTCCTGCAGTAGGAGCTTCTGGTGCAATCTCTGGAGTACTTGGTGCATACTTGGCAATCTATCCAAAAGTTAGAATTCAAACTTTCATGATGCTTGGTTTCTTTTGGAGAATGATGCACATTCAGGCTCGATGGTTCTTGCCTTTTTGGTTAGTCTTTCAGAATTTGTTACCTATGTTTGTTGGAGGATTTGGTGTAGCTGGTGGTGGTGTTGCATATATGGCACACATTGGAGGTTTTGCAATTGGTTTTGCAACAGGATATCTGTACAAAAAAACACATTCATCTGATTTTACATACGGAACAAGGTATGGTTACAGATCAGACTATTGAAAGAATAAATTCCTGATTTAATTTGAATTTTGTATGCCTTTGATTACAGTATCAATGTATCCTGGACGATCACAGGAACAAAAAGATGAATACGCAAAAGCTATCACAAAAGCAGCAGTTGATATTCTAAAAACAAAAGAAAATCATGTAATTGTTGTTTTTGAAGACAATCCAAAAGAAAATTGGTTCCTAGCTGGAAACCAACTTTAATTTTATTTTAAAAAAATTACTGGAATGACTCCTGTCCAGCACAGGTGTTAACATACACACTATGGTCGGGTATGAATATTGTATGGAGGATTTACTTAAGAAGAAAATGGTACATTTTGCGATTGTACCAATTGTTTATCCTTTTATTCTGTAGTAATAATTTCATTTTATGAAGACAGCGGTAATTCAATTCAAAGCATCAAAAGACAAACAAACAAACTTGAAAAAAATTATTTCATATATTGAAAAGGCTGCAGCAAAAAAAGCAAAACTATGTGCGTTTCCTGAATTTATGATGTTTTACACTAGTTCAACACAAACTGCAAAACAACTTACTACTCTAGCTGAATCAATTAATGGAAATTTTGTAAAAACAATTTCAGATACTGCAAAGCAAAACAAAATTCAAGTTATAGGTTCATTTTATGAGAAGAGTAGAAAAAAAGACAGAGTTTATGACACTTCTTTTGTTATTGATTCTGCTGGTAAAGTGATTTCCACGTATAGAAAAATTCATCTCTATGATGCATTAGGATTTAGAGAATCAGACAAGATGACATCAGGTTCAAAAATCGTAAAGCCAGTAAAGACTAGTTTAGGCAAAGTTGGAATGATGATTTGTTATGACTTGAGATTCCCTGAAATGTCACGCTCACTTGCAGTAGCTGGTTCTGAAATACTAGTTGCACCTTCTGCTTGGGTTAAAGGAAACCAAAAAGAAGAACATTGGATTACAATTAACAAAACTCGTGCAATTGAAAACGGATGCTATGTAATTGCACCTGATCATGTTGGAAATATTTACTGTGGACGAAGTTTAGTGGTAGATCCGTATGGTAAAATTTTACTTGATATGAAAAAGAAACAAGGAATCAGTTTTGTAGACATTGATCTTAAAAAAGTAAAACAAGTAAGAAAAGTTCTACCATTACTAAAAAACAGAAGAACTGATATTTATCCTACTTTGAAGGCTTGACTCTACTTTTACAATTAAAGTTTGAACATTGATGAGTCCACGATTGATTTCTTGAATAACGAAAAATTATCATTGGCCACTTACAAACATCACATGGTTTTTTTGTTGCTCGCAGTCTTGCCTTTTGTAATAATGGTGATGATGCTTTGCATCCACCATAAAAATTAGAACAACCCATGAATCGTTTTCT
>CAYTNP010000151.1:0-1853 GCA_964439165.1 uncultured Nitrosopumilaceae archaeon
TCTGCAATTTTTTTAAAATCTTCTTTTGCAACTGCATTAAATAATTCTGAAACAAATTCCTTTGATTCATCATCAGAAAATACTTTTTTGCCTTTAATCCTCTTTAGTTCTTGTAATTCTGGAAATTTTAATTTGATATTATCTGCAACTTTAGTGCCTAGAAATTCTTCTATTTTGGTTTTAAATTCTGGAACTATTTCATTTGCAAAATCTTCTAATTTTCTAAATTCTACTTTTCCTGCAATGTTGTCTCTTGCTTTTGATGCTAACTCTATGATCTCTTTTTCTTCATCAATCTCAACTGCTAATTGGCCAAATAATGCTTCAGCAAATTCTTGAAATTCTCCCAAATCACCAAAAATCAAAAAATACTACATTTAATTTTTCATATCTTTGTCTTGTTCAGAAACTGAAGAAATTTGATTACAACTACCGCATCCATTTTTTCTAGTTCCAAACCAGATTAATGCTGAGGGCAACAATAGGTAAAGCATCATTGCATTTGGAAATCCTAACAAAGTTTGGTTTTCAGTAACATACCCTAGTAAAATTATAGCAAAAGTTGCAATAGCTATAATTCCTGAAATTTTATTTAGAATATCCTTGTTATTCAATTTTCAAATCCTCATTTTTCATTCATATGGCATGGTATAATAGTACTAATCTCAAAACAATATTACTTGTCAAAATATCAAAATCCTAAAGTCAGCGTAAATGTTGGTGCTGCTAAAGGAATCTTAATTGGAATTGTAGTTTTAATAATTATTGGTGTAGTTGCAGCTTCTGCTGTCCAAATTGTAGATGCTGGACATCGAGGTGTTTTGTTACACTGGAATGCAGTTGATACAAATGTTTTACCTCTAGATGAAGGACTTCATTTTGTAACACCATTTGCTGATTCTGTAGTAAACATGGAAGTTAGAACTCTAAAATATGTAAAATCAACATCTTCAGCCTCAAAAGACCTTCAGACTGTATCTACTGCAGTTACTGTAAACTATCACCCAGCTCCTGACTCTGTTCACCATCTATTCAAAGAAGTAGGACTCAGTTATGAAAGCAGAATTATTCAACCTGCAATTGAGGAAGTTGTAAAACAAGTAACTGCAAATTATAATGCTGAAGAACTAATCACAAAGAGACCTCAGGTCAAATCTGATATTGAATCTGAAATCAGCACTCGTCTTAATGATTACAATATAATCACTGAGGTTGTATCCATTACTGACTTTCAATTCTCAGCCCTATTTGCACAAGCCATTGAATCCAAAGTAGAAGCAGAACAAAAGGCATTCAAAGCAGAAAATGATTTGTTAAGAATTGAAGTAGAGGCAAGACAACATGAAGCACAAGCATTAGGTATTGCTCAAGCAAACATTGCAGAAGCAAAAGGTGAAGCAGAAGCAATCAAAATTATCAATGATGCATTGGCCCAGAACCCAAATTATTTGGACTGGTTAAAGATTCAAGGATGGGATGGTAAATTACCTCTTGTAGTTGGAGAAGGTGGAACACCATTTATTCAAATTCCTATAGAACCTTAAGTTAGAAGTTTATTCTTTTTCTCTGTTTTTGGTATTTTCTCTGATTGAATCATACATTGTAAGAAACTGTTCTGGTTCATTTTGTCTATAGTTTTTTTCAATATTTTGAATTTCTTTGTGTGAGATTTCTTCTCCTTTGTTAGAATAGTATTCCTTGATAATTTCAGATGGTGTTTTTTTGATATTGTATTTTTTTAGAGTCTGATTAACTGATCTTTTACACAACATATCATACATGGCATATCTGTAAATGAGATATCCTGACAAGCCTACAATTGCAACTATTACTAGAGGAATGATTATCGGAAA
>CAYTNP010000152.1:0-1831 GCA_964439165.1 uncultured Nitrosopumilaceae archaeon
TCGTAAACATATTTCATAACAATTTGGGTATTGGCAGTTTCTCTTGGACTACCTGAAATTACTACAATTTTCACATCATTTTGCTATTTGTCTTTGTATTTAAATTTCGATTAACTTTCAAATTAATCTTAATTATTAGAAAAACCATTATTCTTTGTGAAGCAATACACTGGAATTATTGCAGTTGGTATTGGGGCAATTGTAATTATGATGGTGATTTTTGGTGCAGATATTCTCAAACTATCCGTTGCATCTCAAGATTATGCTGTATTTGTTGATCCAATTTTAGACAAACAAAGTTTGTTTGTTATGGGAAGAGTCACTATTCAAAACACTGGTTCTCAACCATTAACCAATGTCCATGTAAATTTTGGAGCAGGTGATACTTTGGATCTTGGAATTCTAAAACAAGGACAAAAAATCATTGTGTCCCCTCCACCTGAAAATCCTATGGAGTTTGTTCAAGTTTCATCTGATGATGGTGTTTTTGTAAGTAAAGCGTATCGAGAGATGCCAAAAATGGTTGGAATGATGGGTTCCTAGCAGTTAAATCCGACAAATCTGTGCCTATATTATTGAAGTTTCTAACTAGTGGTAAAGTAAAGGATCTTTATGATGTAGATGAGAACACAATTCTTTTCAAATTTTCAGATAGGGTGTCTGCTTTTGATGTAAAATTCAAACAAGACATTCCAAAAAAGGGAAACGTACTTTGTAAATTTGCAGAGTTTTGGTTTGATGAGTTAGATGTTCCAAATCATTTCATTAAACGAGAATCTGAAAATGAAATTCTAGTCAAAAAAATGCAAATGTTACCAATTGAATGTGTGGTTCGAGGCTATTTTTATGGCAGTTTGATTGGTAGATGGAAAAAAGGTGAAGTCGCAGTGCCTGATGGAACTGATACTACAATGGCTGCAAAACTACCTGAACCAATTTTTGATCCTACAACAAAATCTGAACATGATATTCCAATTGACAAATCAAAAGCACTTGAAATGAAACTGGTTTCAGAAGAACAATACAATTGGTTGGAAAAAACTTCTATTGAAATTTATAAAAAGATGGCTAAAGTTGCAGACGATGCTGGTTTTATTTTGGCAGATTTGAAATTAGAGTTTGGATTACTTGATGGAAAAATCACCTTGGGTGATTCCATTGGTCCTGATGAATACAGATTATGGCCTAAAGACTCCTTTGAGGTGGGAAAAATTCAAGAAGCATATGACAAACAACTATTGCGTGATTGGTTATCTGCAAATGGATACCAAAAACAATTCGATGATGCACGTGATAAAGGAGAAGAACCTGTTGCACCTATTATCCCTGATGACATAATTTCTAAAATGACTAATCGTTATGTTACAGCATACGAGAAACTATCTGGAAAAACTCTGTAACCATACAATATTGATTGATTGTTGACTAGAAGCTAACTTTCAACTCGAATTAATTTTTTGATGATATCCAAATTACCATACCCTATCGCTATTTTGAGACATTGTTTGCCAGATCATAGCATTTTTGATATTTTATGATATTTTTCAAACCATTACAATTATTTTGTTTCTAATACAACATACATTGTAGTGGTATTGAAAATATTGGATGCATTACAATATTTTTGATAGTGCATTAGATAATTTTGATAGTGGTACGAAATTATTAAAAACAAAAAAAAATTGATGCGATTAGACAAAAAAATATGATACGAGGATCTTTTAGATCAGAATTAAACCTAAAACTAACATGTCAACGCTACTAGAAAAGCCAATTAAAGTAAATCGTATTGTTACGACAAGTATTGAACACGCACGAGCAATTGAAGACC
>CAYTNP010000153.1:0-1805 GCA_964439165.1 uncultured Nitrosopumilaceae archaeon
CTTGACAATTGCAGATCACGCACTAATTTCAGGCGCAATTAAACCAGTTTTGTAGCAAAATGGCAGATATTGAAAATCTCAGAAATCAGATGGATGAGATAACACTTGAGATGATAAAACTACTAAAAACTAGAACAGAGATTGCAAAAGAGATTGGAGAGGTTAAGAAAAATATTGGAAAAGGAGTTACTGATGAATTACGTGAAGATAGTTTAAGAAATAAAGTAATTTCATTATGTAATGAATTAGGTTTTGAGGAATCAATTGCCACAAAATTTTTGAATTTTCTATTAAATGAATCAGTTAAAGTTCAATCAACAAACAAACAGACACATCTTTCCATATTCCTAAAAGCAAAATCACTAGAACAACAAGGAAAAAAAATAATTCACATGGAAGTTGGTGAGCCAGACTTTTTACCACCAAAAATTGTCAAAGATGCTTTAACTGAAGTTTTTGATAAAGGGTTTTTGAAATATGGTCAAGCAAGAGGAATGCCAATTTTTCGAGAAGAACTTGCAAAATATGTTTCAAAGAAATTTGATACAAATGTTACACAAGAAAACATCATTGTAAGTCCAGGTGCTAGATTTTCAATTTTTACTGCAATTACAACACTTTTGAATCCTGGTGATGAAATGATTGTAATTGAGCCAGCGTGGCCAGCATACAAAGATTGTGCATTAAATGCAGGAATCAAAGTTAGGACAATCAATACAACATTAGAAAGTAAATGGGAGCCTACAATAGAACAAATTGAAAAAACAATAAACTCTAACACAAAAATGATTGTGCTGAATTATCCAAACAATCCAACTGGAAAAATCTTACCTGAAAAATTACAAGACGATATTATAGAATTGTCTAAAAAAAATAATTTGTATATTCTTAGTGATGAGATATATTCACAATATGCAAAAACAAACTGGAAAAGCATTCTTAGTTACAATTATGAAAAAAGTATCGTTACTCAATCATTTTCAAAATCTCATGCAATGACAGGATTCAGGATAGGTTATGCAATAGCTGATGCAAAAACTGTTGAAAAAATGGCAAAACTAGAAGCACTTTGTCTAACTAATGTATCTGAACCAATCCAGTACATTGCTATGAAAGCACTAGATGCAGATACATCTGAGAATACCAAGACAGTAAATGCTAGATTAGAATTATTATCTAAAAAAGCAAAAGAGATGGGACTAGAATTTGTGATCCCAGATGGAGCAATGTACATTTTTGCACGAGTCAATAAAGAAGATTTTGATGGAGTCGCATTTGCAAATAGTACCCTTGAGAAAGGACTAGCAATAGCTCCTGGAGAAGGGTTTGGAAATTACAAGAATTACATCAGAATATCTGCTTGCCAAGATGAAAATACACTTGATGAGGGAATGAATATACTTAGGGACATCATAGGTAAGCATCAATGAAGAAAAAAATCACAGTTATAGGCGCCGGAGGTCAAATGGGCCAATGGTTTGTAAAATATTTTGCAGATAAAGATTTTGAGGTTACAGGTCACGATACAGAAAACAAGGTTACAGGCAAAAACATTATTGTTTCAGAATCATTGGTAGGTGCAATTCTCAAAGCAGATTATGTGGTTTTATGTACACCAACTAGAAGAACACCAGAAATCATCAGACTAATTGCAAAAGAGATGAAACGAGGCACATATTTGATTGAGATTTCATCTGAAAAATCCAAGGTGGTTTCATCATTATCAAAGATGCCAACAAAAATCAATCCGATTTGTATTCATCCAATGTTTGGACCAGGAGTTAAAACAATCAAAGGACAAAATA
>CAYTNP010000154.1:0-1765 GCA_964439165.1 uncultured Nitrosopumilaceae archaeon
ACTATGAATAAAAATAACAAATTTGACAAATCAAACTCTTGGTTTTGTGTGTATAAGTAGCGGGGAGTAGATTTGAACTACTGAACTGCGGGTTATGAGCCCGCCGGGATGACCTGGCTTCCCCACCCCGCTGATCGATAAAACATGATTTGCCGTATATACGCTTTCTCAAATTTTTTTTAAAGTAATTAATAGGATCTCAAAAGATTCCTTTTTTGTGGATAAGAAAATTCAGATTGTTGCAATTATTGGAGCAGTAATTTTTTCAGCACTTGTTCTGACATCCCCTGATGATCCTATTCCGTTACCTGAACCCACAAAAAATTCAAAGAGTGATTCAGTTGAAATTTTAGCTGAAAACCTCAAAAAGCCTAGAGGAATTGCAATATCTGATGATAGAATTTTTGTAACAGAACAAAATGGATTGATAAAAGTAATTGAAAATAATATCCTGTTAGATTCTCCTTTAGCTACTTTTCGAACTGTTGATGTTTTTGATGGTGGATTATTGGGAATTACACTACATCCAGATTTTACTAATACACATTTTATCTATGTATTTTTGACTTATGAAGAAAATAATGAATTATGGAACAAAGTAATTCAAATTTCAGAATTTGAAAACAAATTACAAGATGCAACTATAATTATTGATAAAATTCCTGGTTCTTCATTTACTAATGGTGGATTTTTAAAATTTGGACCTGATGGAAAATTATATGTTGGAACTGGTACAACGTCAGATGCATCTCATTTACCACAAGATATTGATTCTTTATCTGGAAAAATTCTTAGATTAAATGATGATGGTACAATTCCTGATGATAATCCATTTGAGAATTCTCCAGTTTATGCATCTGGATTTAGAAATCCTCAGGGAATGACTTGGGATGATGCTGGAAATTTTTATGTTGCAGAATTTGGTCCTGAGAAAAATGATGAAATCAATTTAGTTGAAGCAGGGAAAAACTATGGTTGGCCTGAAGTACAATGCTCAGGTGATGAAATTTTTGAAGATGCACTACTTTGCTATGATCCAAGTATAGAGCCTGGTGGAATTTTATTTTATTCTGGTGATAAACTTGATTTTGAAAATCCTTTCATTTTGGCATCTATGAGGGCATCAAATTTGTATCAGTTAGATTTTGAGGAAGGACTTAGTTCCCAAAAATCCATTTTAAGTGGAATTGGACGTGTAAGGGATGTAGTGGAGAGTAATGATGGTAGTTTGTATGTAATTACCTCAAATACTGATGGAAAAGGTTTTCCAGATAGCACTGATGATAAACTATTGAGGATAATAAAATAAAATGCCAGATTCATCAATTTCAAAATTTTTTGAAAAATCTAGAAAAGAAAGACTAGATGTTGTTGCAAACTTTGCAAATCTTTCAGAAGATGATTTAAAAATTTTACAAGATACTGATGGTGGAATTTCTTATGATAAAGCAGACAAAATGGTTGAAAATGCAATTGGAACATTTTCATTGCCTTTGGGTGTTGCAACAAATTTTCAGATCAATGGCAAAGACTATGTAATTCCTATGGTAATTGAAGAACCATCTGTGATTGCTGCAGCATCAAAAGGTGCAAAAGTTGCAAGAATTAAAGGTGGATTTCAAGTTACTGCTGATGAATCATACAGTATTGGTCAAATTCAAATTTTAAATGTAGATGTTGATTCTGCAATACAAAAAATTAATTCCTCCTCTGATGAAATTTTAAAACTTGCAAATTCTAAAAGTAATTCTTTACCAAAAATGAA
>CAYTNP010000155.1:0-1764 GCA_964439165.1 uncultured Nitrosopumilaceae archaeon
CTGGAGCGTTCGACTGATAATCGAAAGGTCATGTGTTCGAATCACATCGGGCCCATTTTTCATTATTTTAGATTTTGAGATATTGTTTGAGACCATTGAATAATTTCATCTAATTTTTCAGATACTAAATCAGATTGAATTTTGGATTTTTTTGCCACTTTTCCACAAAGAATCAACTTCATTTTTTTGCCAGATTTTTCTTTTATTGGATTTATAGAATCTGCAAAAAAATTCAGTCCTTCACCAGATTGTGAGAAAACTACAATTACCAAAATACCAGATTTTTTTTTCCATATTTTTCCTATGAGTTTTTGAAAATCAAGATCAAATAACACATTGATTGCAGATGACATATCTCCCAAATGAAAAACGTTCCATCCTTCTGAATGAAAGGTTGCAGATGCTGCCTCAGAAATCAGACTGCTGTTAGAATCAGCTGCAATAGTTACAATGTTTTTTTTGGAATCAGATACAATTGGAATTTGATTAAAAATTTGTAGAGATTTTGAGATAGTTGTTCTATGCAAATTAAGTTCAGATGTACCAATTTTTCCATCATCATATAATTTGCTTACATGTTCAATTGCAGGTAAAATTACTTCAAAAATTAATGGAGATACAGATGCATTAGAATGAATGCAGTTTTGAATTAAAGAAAAAATCTGAGATTCAGTTCCTTGAACTAAAAATTCTAGATATTTTGATGCCACTTTGAAATAATCATCAGGAAAATCAAATGATTCCTGACCAGGTTCTAAAAACCATAATGTAATATTTCCAATATTTTTTTGTCGCAATAATCCTTCAGCTGCAAAGACTTTGAGATATTTTGTCATAGTAATTCTATTGATTCCAATTTTTTCAGAAATTTCAACTCCAGACATTCCAGTGACAGATTTACCAAAAACTGAAATTAGTTTTTCTCTAATTTCTTCTGAAGAGTATCCCTTACCCATAGTGGTCTTGAATTACTCTATGGTATAAAGACTAATTTTCATGTACAAAAGATTACTGTTTTTTAAAATAAAACATTATATACTTGAGTACTTTATTGTACGGTAAGGGAAAGTAAATTGCCAAAAGCCGGATTCAAATCAATAACTGTGTCAGAAACTGTTTATGATAAATTCCATGAAGTTTATCAAAAGAGTAAAGACGACCTTACAATGAAAGGTGTCAACAGTTTTTCAGGTTATGTTACTTTCATGTTAGAGGAGATGATGCAAAAGGACAAGACCTTTGCAAGATATGCTCCAAAGATAGAAAAAATTTCAGTTGATGATGATAGAGTTGTTCTCAAAGATAATATTAAAAATAGAATTGCCGAAGTTGCAGTTCAAAAAGGAGAATTATTCTGTCAGCTTTGTGATGAAAAGGATTGTGTACATGTTGGTTTTGTTTTCTCATTACCAGATGTTTACGAAGTTCTTAACGCTAAAGGTATCAAAAACCCAAGATAGATTTTATGGAGGAGGTGGGATTTGAACCCACGAACTCCTGAGAGACAGGATCACCCATTATTTGATCTTAAGTCCTGCATGTCCAAAAGCAAATTGCTTACTTTGGCCAGGCTTGATTACTCCTCCAAAGTGTTAAAAATTTGAGTGAAATTTAACAGTTTAGAAGAAATCTGCCCAGAATGAAGAATTATAAGGATTTTCTACAGAACAATTTTGTGCTTCGGTAGCTCAGTCTGGTAGAGCGTTACATTGGTAATGTAAAGGTCACGGGTTCAGATCCCGTTCGAAGCTTCTAATAATTTTA
>CAYTNP010000156.1:0-1762 GCA_964439165.1 uncultured Nitrosopumilaceae archaeon
ATTTCCAGTAATTTCTACATCATCCCATTCTTCTCCGTCAACTAGTACCATGAAGATACCACTTTGAACTGAGTTTGATGGTGTTACTGTTAGTGTTCCATCATCATTAGCGTTGATGTTGATGATAATTGAATTATCATCAGTATTGAGGGTTGCACTAGTTACTGCTCCACCTGAAATACTAAATGGTACACAATGACCATTTGCAGATATTTCATTTGCACTACATTGTTTAGATGTGTCTGGTGTTGAGTAGTTTAGTTCAAATGCAACTCCACCACTTAGTACAACTTTTGCACTGTTACTTTTTTCAGCACTTCCATAGTTTACTTTAATGGTGTAGGTACCGTCATATTTCCACATATTACCTGCTGTGTTTAGTGTTGTCTCAAAAGTACCATCATCGTTTAGATTGAGTTGATCAATTGTAACAATAGAGTTTTGAGGACTAACAACAGTAATTGTAACTGGATTTCCAGAATACATGTGTGCTACTTGGCCTTCTACCATGATTATGTCACTGTGACCATACTCTGTCTTATCTGTCCAAACAGATACTGGGATATCATTGAGTAACATTTCATTTGCTGTTGCTCTGACATCTTCTAGAGTACAATCTGCACATGCTTCTTCAGCAAATGCTGATGACATTGTCATAGTACCGACTGCAGTCAAAACGGCCAATAGCGCGAACGACGTACGGTTGTTCATCTTGATTGCGATTTGCACATGTCTCTATTTATGTATATATAAAAAATGAAAAAAAGTTATGATTTTAGTATCTTGGCATAATGCTAAGTCTAGACTTTGCAGATATTGCAATTATTGAGATAATTGATACTGCTAGAATCATAGCTGCAATTGTTCCAAATTCTGGTACAACTAGACCGTCTTTGATATCTACTTCAGCTGAAGCAGTATATGCTGAACTATCGAATTGTTGTGCAGTAACTGTATAGATACCATCTTGTGTCCATAATGGTCCTCCAGTTGTAATAACTGAAGTAAATTCACCATTTAACATTGGTGATACTTGATCTATTGATACTACATTTCCATTTGGTGCAACTACAGTCAATGTAATGTCTGTACTCTTTCTATCAGTTGATCCGGTAATCGTAATTGTATCTGATCCCATTTCAGCTTCTGCACTAATTTCAATTCCTGCATCTCTAGTAACAACTTCTTCCATTGGTTTGAATAATCCTGTTTCTAAATTAGATTCAGTTACAGATGTTTCTTCAACCATTCCGTTTGTTACTTCAACAAGTACCTCTAAAGTATACAATGAACTTTGAGTAATAGCTTGCATAGCTGAAATTGTATAAAATCCATCCTCAGTCCATGTTGGACCTACTTTGAATTCAGTAGCAAATTCTCCGCTATCATCTGGTGAGATTTGTCCTACAGCCACTACATTATTTCCACTTGGGGATGTTACTCTAAATGTAACATCTGTAACGTCTGAGATAGTCTGACCTGTGACAGTAATTGTGTCTGAGCCTTTGTCAGCTGTTGCTGTAATTGTCATTCCTTGACTTTGAGCAAAAGCATCTTGTTGAATTGAAGTCACTGAAATTAATGACAGTACCATAAGAGCAATTGCCATTGATGTTGTAGAACGTTTGAAATTCATACTAATTGAAAACAGATATCTCTGTATTTATGTATATTTAAAAAGAGAAAAAAGATGAAATTTAGATTCTAGGCATAATGCTAAGTCTTGATTTTGAAGATATTGCAATTATTGAGATAATTGCTA
>CAYTNP010000157.1:0-1743 GCA_964439165.1 uncultured Nitrosopumilaceae archaeon
GCTGAAGCAGAGGCTGCTGCAAAAGAAGCAGAAGCACCAGCTGAAGAAGCAAAAGCAGATGATGCACCAGCTGAAGAAGCAAAAGATGCAGAGGTAAAAGCAGATGATGCACCAGCTGAAGAAGCAAAAGAGGAAAAGGCTGAATAATGGCAGGAAAAAAAGGCTCTAGTCCAAATGTTTACAAATATTTCAAAATAGACGGCGACAAAGTAACTAGAATTAAAAAAATATGTTCTAGATGCGGTAAAGGAGTATACATGTCTGAACATAAAGATAGACACACATGTGGTAAATGTGGATTAACTGAATTTAATCAATAATTACTAAAATCAATTTCAAAAATTATATCAGTATAATTTCTTTTTACGAATCTTTAGACTCTTTTCTTGTAATTGATCAATTTTTGTAATAAATGCAGGTGCGATTTTAATTTTAGAAAGTGATTCAGTAGATAATTTTACAGTGTTTGAATCCAAAGAAATATTTGATGTTGGAAGATTTTTGTCACTCCAAAACTTTGTTACCTTGTCTTCTAGCTTGTAATCTCTAAATCCTGCAGGAAATCGTTTTGTAATGTGATTTAGCAATGTCCTGTCTTTAAAGACAACTTTAGGTTCAAACAATCTAGTTTCATCACTGTATACATTTTCAAATAAATTACCTGAAATTTCATCAGACAGTAAATCCATTTTGGATATTTTTCTAATTAGCTCTAAAAAGTGTAAAAATTCATGTGCCAGAATTGCATGAATTGTTCCCTTTAGACCATAGGCTACCAAGGGTGCAGAAATTTGAATTACTACTTGAAATTGGTCATCAAATAGAACTGGAAGCGTTCTTGCAAACAAGATTCCATACTCATAGGAATTTGGATTAGGAGAAGAAATGACAAGTGAGGGTTCCACATATGCAACAGGGTACTGAATTCCAGATGCTTTTTCTATTCTGTTAATTCCTTCAACAATTAGAGGAAAACGCTTTACAGTAAGATCAAATACATCATCAGGAATAATTCCTTTTGAATGTGCATCTCTAAAACGTACTAGTGGATCCAATATTTCTTCTCGTTAATTTTCAACGTAAAAAGGTTGATTGGATTATGAACTAGGTTTTCCGCGTTTTGCATGCTTTCGTCTTCTAATTTCTGCTCTTTGATCAGCATGTCTTTTGTGTTTACCTTTTTTTCTCATTGGCATGTAGTTTTATAGGATTTTGCGCTAGTTAATTGTTATCATTATACCTTAACATCTAGAAAATCAAATTCCTTACAAATACAAGAAATTCCAAGTAATTTTGAAATATTTGGCAAGACATCATCGCCATTTACAAATCTCTTGATGGGTAGTCCTCCTTCAGCTTTTATTGACAATGAAAAAGAATTCTTTGTGATTTTTTTATGAGATACTGAAAAAATTTTCTTCTCAGAACTTTTCCCTGAGGGTTCATTAACTCTGACAAAATTATTTCGTAAAATTTTCAAATTTTTTAGCAATTTTGAATCAATTTCAGATTTAGAAGAAATTTTTACTTTAATTGAAGATGTGAATTTAACAGGTTTTTTTGGAGAATCATCAATTAGTTGTAATTCAAATATTTTTAATGAATCAAAAGATTTTGTGGTTTTACGAAAATTTCGTTTGTTAGGATTTTGGAGTTTGACAAAAAATGGTCGTCCAGAGCCTAAAACTAAACTTGATTTATCCTCACCACCAATCCAAGTAAATTTTGCAGTGGTGCCACCTA
>CAYTNP010000158.1:0-1735 GCA_964439165.1 uncultured Nitrosopumilaceae archaeon
CATGTGGTTGTGCAGCACAAGCAGAAAATAATACTGAATGTGATTGTGCAATGCAAGGAGAATGTTACTGTGACGCTACATGCGATTGCAAACAAGATGTTTGCAAAAATACAGAACACTAAAGAAAATTAATTTATTTTTTCTTTTTATTTTTTTAATTATTCATCATCTTGCTCAAAGCCCCATGATTTTACTAATTCTTTTTGGAACTTGTCTGCTTGTTTTTCATCTAGCCCAAAACCACAATTTTTGTGAGTTGGAACTACTGACATGCCATCTAGTTTGAACTCAACTTCATAAAGGTGAATTTTTGAGCATTCGCACATTTCTAAAAATTATTGATTTTTCCTCTATATTTGCTTATTTGAATATCTGATAATTTGCTATTATACTTCATTTTGAAAAGCTGAATAACCTTTAACTATCCGTTTTGCCAATTTTTTTCAGATTTGAAAGCAATTTACCTGGCATTACCAATTATCACTGCATTATTTTTTGGATCTTTAATGATCCCATCTTCTTTTGCACAATCACAAGCTGGTGGTGTTGGCAAAGAAGGTTCATGGTATGTTGGAGAAGGTCTCAAACATGGAGATTTCTTTTCTTACAAAATGTGCCATGTAGATTACAAAGAATGTACTGAATTTGAAATGGACATGTGGATTAAAGGAGATATTCAAAGTGGAAGTGAAACTAAATGGTTAGCTGAAGTTGTAGTTTATGATGGACGTGATATTATTGTTGGAGAAATGGAGCTTGGAAAAATTGCTCCAGAACCAACTGGTGGCAGTGAAGAACTAGGTGTGCATAGAGGTGCATTCAAGTCATCTGTTGCATGGTTATCTGCTTTTGCAACTTCTGATGGAAGTGCAGGTGGAAAAGGACCTAAAGATTTTTCAGCCGTTTCTTGGGGTAAAATTGCAAACATTGGAGGAGAACAAATTCTTCCAACTGCTATTGAATCAGTAACAATTCCTGCAGGAACTTGGGATGATACTGTAATGGTTTCATGGAAGACAGGTGGTGCTGTAAGCAAAGTATGGATTGTAGATGAATTCCCATTCCCTATCAAAGCTTCAACTTTCACTCATGTATCTGAAGGTATTCCTCCTCCTGAATACAACTTTCAATTATTAGATTACAAAGAAAATGTCACTACCAGTCCATTTGAAGGAATTGAATCTGTTACCACTGGAATTCCAGAATGGTGTAATACAAATTATGAAAAAACTGAAAGTGTAAAACGACCTTCAGAATTCTTTGGTTATACTTTGCATGTATTTTATGGACCTGAAGATCCTGTCCAAGGATGTGAAATGCAATGGCTCATCAAATTTATCAATGTATATGATGATACTGCATTTTTGAATCAAGTTCAGTATGATATTTTTGTTGTAGATGAAAACTTGGCTCCAATTCGTTCTCTAGCTCAAGAAGAGGGTAAGGATTATCTTTATTCTCCTTCTGGACAGGCAATTGTTGATATTGTAATTAAAGAAGATCCTGGAGACGTTGATTATGTGGTTTGGATTTATGGTCTAGCTCCTCCATCAATTGTTCCATCAACTCCTGATGATTATCTCAAAATTACAATTCCTATTTTTGCTGGAGAAGGAACTATTACTCCAAAACCAACTCCACCCCCAGTAGCTGAGCAAAAAATCCCAGAATGGATTAAAGGAAATGCTGGATGGTGGGCAGAAGGTGCAATAGATGATGATTCCTTTGTTCAAGG
>CAYTNP010000159.1:0-1725 GCA_964439165.1 uncultured Nitrosopumilaceae archaeon
AATGTATGATACATATACTGTTTTTTGGAGAGAGTTAAAGAGATACAAAAAATCTAGAAGTGGAGTTTTAATTCGATTAATTCAACCTGCAATTTGGATTATAGTTGTTGGAAATATTTTTTCAGGAACTCAATCATTAATTCAATCAGTAGGTTTTGATGGTGAGTATATCGAATTTATGGCACCAGGCGTTATAATACTTACTGCAATTTTTACAAGTATCTTTGGTGGTGTCAATACTTTGTGGGATAGACGTTATGGTTTTATGAATAAAGCACTGACTTCACCAATTTCACGTTCCTCAATTGCTTTAGGGAAAATGTCTGCAATTTCTCTAATTGCTGCAATGCAAGCTAGTTTGATTATTGGAATTGCTTTGGCAATTGGTGTGAATTTCCCAAACCCAATTATGATTTTACCAATCATGGCAATTGTAATTTTATTCTCACTTGGATTCTCAGGAATTTCAGTTATAGTTGCAGCTACTGCAAAATCCCAAGAAACATTCTGGGGCATGATCAATTTTCTTGGCATGCCATTATTCATGCTAAGTCCTGCATTGTTCCCACTAGAGTTACTTCCTGATTGGCTTGCAGCAATTGCAAAACTCAATCCTGTAACTTATACGATTTTGCTTGTACGAGAACTGATGACGGGAGTTTCTGATGGTGGAATCCCTATAGCATTTAGCCTCGGAATATTGGTAGCATTTGTGTTTGTGATGATTGGACTTGCAAGCTATGTCTTTACGCGTGAAGTAAACAAGCCATTTTGAGTTAAAGTTGACAAAAAATCAAACTATTGTTAACTTTGTTGATCTTTGTAAAATTTTGAAATCCATACATGTTGGAAAAAATTATCCTCTCAATTGTGGCTGTATCTGCAGTTTTACTATTTAGCTCAATTCCTAATTCCTTTGCATTAGGTGATTATGATTTTCTCTCTGAATGGGGTGAATTTGGAATAATGACTCCAGGCGAATTTTCTCATCCTCAATTTATTGCAGTTGATTCTGAAGGAAATTCCTATGTAACTGATTTGGGAAATAATAGAGTTCAGAAATTCTCTAGTGATGGTGAATACATTACAAACTGGGGACAAAGAGGAACTTTGTCTGGCCAATTTCATTATCCTTCTGGAATTGCAGTAGATGACAGTTTTGTTTATGTTGCAGACCATGATTTGCATAATGTTCAAAAATTTTCTCATAATGGAACCTTTGTTGATTCATGGGGAAGTTATGGAATACATGAAGGTGAACTAAAGTATCCATATGGTTTAGCCCTTGATTCTGATAGTAATGTTTACGTTGCAGATACTGGAAATCAAAGAATTCAGAAATTTACATCTGATGGAGATTTTGTTTTATCTTTTGGAACTAGTGGGATGGAACCTGGCCAATTCTTAACTGTAATTGGAATTGATATTGATGAGAATGGTGATGTCTATGTCACTGATAAAGGAAATAAAAAAATTGATAAATTTGATTCAAATGGAAATTTGTTAAAGTCTATGTCATTTCGTGGATTAAATTATGTATTTTCTCCTGAAGGAATATCTGTTGATTCAGAAGGAAAGATGTTTGTTGTAAACTCTGCAAATAACAAAATTTTACATCTATCACAAGATGATGGATATTCTTTGGATATTTTTGAAAAATTAGGTCCATACCCTTCATATTTTTCAGTACTAACTGATGTTGCATTAGGTGTTAATGGAGAGTTA
>CAYTNP010000160.1:0-1716 GCA_964439165.1 uncultured Nitrosopumilaceae archaeon
TTGTCTTTATACTTCTAATTAATTCCAAAATAAAATCTACATCTTCTGCGTTTGGGTTAATTTCTAAATATTTATTCAAAAATTTTAAAGCAATTTCTGGATTTTGTAATCTATCTTCTAAAATTCCTTTATCTCTAATGTCTTCAGCTGATTCCGGATCAATTGCTAAAACCAAATTCACACAACGAAGTGCTTTATCATAAACAAACGATTGTACATAGGAATTTTTTAAATTTCTAGTTAGTCTAACTAGGATTTGTTCAGAATTCACTTCATCAAGATATTCTGGAACAAATTCTAATTCCCCTCCAAAATTAGTATCAAGAATTTCTTGCAGATCATCTACATCTAATAATCGTCCATCATAAAATGGATCCAAAACCATCTCTTCATTATATTTTACAAGTATGTGTCCTGGAAATCCTACAATCTTTAATTCCAATCCGATAAATTTTGCAATTTCTGTATATAGAATTGAAATGGTAATTGGTAATCCAATTTTTTTATCAATTACTTCATTTAGAAAATTGTTTTTTGGATTATAGTAATCATCATCATCCCCACTAAATCCTAAATTCTCAAAGAGATGTTCATTTAGCATTGAAATTAGATATGTTGGATTTTTTACATCACTAATTGATTCTTTTAGAGATATTCCAATTCTGCTGATTTTTTTGATATATTCTTCAACATCTAAATCTGGATATTCTAAAATTTGAGCAAATTTGAGACATTTTTCCACCAAATTGTAGTTTGGGTTTTTGACAAAAGAAAGCCATTCTGCAACAAGTGGATCAAATTTTTCTTCCAATTATTACTGGCTCAATTTTTTGAGATATAGTTGTGGATCTTTTAATTCTCTGGTGTTTGGAGGAATTTCTAGAATTTTTTTAAATGCATCCTTGCCTAGTTTCTCATATACAATTTTTGTAAAGTCCTTGCCCATACTCTTTCTTACTTGGTATGATGAGAAATCTGTGCCCATAAACGTGGTTAGATAATTTTGGAAATCTTTGTCATCTTTTAGTATATTTTCAATTGCAAATCCTGCCATGCCTTCCATTGCAGTAAATGCTGCATGGTGTTGCTGAATTGGAACAAGCCATTTTTTGTAAATATCTAATAGTTGCGGAACTAGTTCTCCAATTTTTGGGTCCATCTCAACATGAGTAAATGTCATCACATCAGGTCCAATTTGCTCAATTAGAAAATGATCTGGATTCAAAAAGAAAAATAGATTTGCTTTTTTGGCATATGGGAAATCATCTGGAACTGCTTGTAGTTGACAATACTCTGATAATTCATTTACAATCTTTGTATCAAGTGATAAAATTATTCCTGCCAACTCTTCGTTAATTTTGTTTACTTGTCTTGCAGCATTGATGTTTATTTGTTGAAGACTATCTTGTGTGGAATAAATTAACTCTTCTAGTACAGTCATTTTTACTGCACCAAGATATCCTGAATTTACATTTTCAAATCTTGATTCGTATGGCTCTCCCTGTTTATGTAAAATGATTTCAGGGTATCGAGATAAAATGAATTTGTTTAGATAAATTTCTCCATCTAAATAATCTCCATACGTTGTTGTGATTTTTGAAATGTATTGAATTGCATATGTAGAATATACAAAATATTTTACTGTATCTTGCTGCATCAACTCTGCAATTTTTTTAAAATCTTCTTTTGCAACTGCATTAAATAATTCTGAAACAA
>CAYTNP010000161.1:0-1704 GCA_964439165.1 uncultured Nitrosopumilaceae archaeon
AGAGAAAACATCATCATTTGTGAAAATAGTATCAACATTGTTGTATTTCTCAAAGATTATTTTTCTAATTTGTAGCTCAATTGGAGTTTTAGGAGTAAAATCACTCATTCTAGTATAGGTTAGCTGCTTCTTCTTTTAATTTGTCTCTATCTTGTGATTCATCCATATTATTTCCAAGATAGGTGTAAAGAGCAGATTTTAGGACCTTGAGGGACAATAAAGCACATTTTATTCTGACAGCCTGCAAATGCTCAAGACCCAATTCACCTAAAACATCATTTTTTTCAATTTTTCTGACATCTTCAATACTTTTCCCCTTTGTGATTTCAGTTAGTACTGAAGAGCATGCCATACAAATTGCACATCCTTTCCCATGAAATTTAATATCAGTGACTTTTTCATCATCGATTTTCATATCAATATCAATACTGTCTCCACATAATGGATTAGAATCATGAAAAGTTACATCATGATTTTCGATTTTTCCATAATTAATAGGATTTCTTGAATAATCCACAATCATCTCATGGTAAATGTCAGCATTACTCATAGTTTGAACACCTTTGCCACTTTATTTAAAGAATTTATCAACACATCAATCTCTTCTTTAGTATTGTAAATGTAAAAACTAGCTCTTGATGTTGCTGCAACATCTAATCTCTCCATTAATACCTGTGCACAGTGATGACCAGAACGAACTGCAATTCCTTCCTCATCAATAATTTGTGCAACATCATGTGGATGTACATCTGCAAAATTAAATGAAATTACGCCACCACGTTTTGAAATATCTTTTGTTCCATAGATGTGTAGTCCCTTTACTTGGGAAAATTTTTCAATTGCATATTTTGTTAATTCAACTTCATGTTCTCTAATGTTATCCATTCCAATTTTTGTCAAATAATCAATTGCTGCACCAAAACCTACAACATCTGCAATGTTTGGAGTACCAGCTTCGAATTTGTATGGTAAATCATTCCAAGTAGTTTCATATTTGTGAACTTCTCTAATCATATCTCCACCACCATGAAATGGACTCATAGTTTCAAGAACTGATTTTCTTACCCATAAAACACCGATACCTGTTGGACCGAGCATTTTGTGCCCAGAAAATGCAAAGAAATCACATCCCAACTCTTCTAAATCAACTTTCATGTGAGGTACTGCTTGTGCACCATCAATTAGAGTAAGAACACCTGCTGCTTTACATTTGTCAATGATTTTTTTGGCATCAGTAATTGTTCCCAAAACATTTGACATTAAACTAAAAGTTACAAGTTTTACTTTACCTGTTGCAAGAATTTTATCAAGATCATCTAAAATTAATTCACCATTATCATCCATTCCAATGTATTCTAGTTTGGCATGTTTTTCTTGAGTTGCTAATTGCCAAGGAACAATATTACTATGATGTTCGTATTCAGTAGTAACTACAATGTCTCCTTCTTTGAGATGAGTTCTACCCCATGCATATGCAACTAGATTAATTGCCTCAGTAGTTCCACGAACAAAAATTAGTTCTGTTCTATCTTTTATGTTAATGAAATTTGCAATCTTGTCTCTAGTATTTTCATATGCTTCAGTTGCTTCTTCAGCCAATGCATAAACTGCTCTGTGAATATTTGCATTATGGTTTTGGTAATAATCAGTGATTGCATCAATTACTTGATTTGGTTTTTGAGTAGTTGATGCATTATCAAGATA
>CAYTNP010000162.1:0-1676 GCA_964439165.1 uncultured Nitrosopumilaceae archaeon
GCCATACCACGATAAACTTTGAAACGTTTTCCATTTTTAGTTAAAACTGTACCAGGTGATTCATCAGTACCACCAAGCATACTTCCTACCATTACAGATGATGCACCAGATGCAAGTGCTTTTGTTGCATCACCAGAAGTTCTAGTTCCACCATCAGAAATTATTGGTACACCATGATCTCTTCCAATTTTTGCACAATCCATAACTGCTGTTAATTGTGGAACACCAGAACCAGTAATTACTCTAGTAATACAAATTGAGCCAGAACCAACACCTACCTTTACTGCATCAACACCTGCTTTAATCAAATCTTCTGCACCTTGAGCTGTTGCAATATTTCCTGCAATTAACTCACAATCTGGAAATGCTTTTTTGATATTTTTAACAGTGCTTAATGCATTTTCACTATGCCCATGTGCAATATCAACAACCAATACGTCAGCTCCTGCCTCCAAAAGAGATTCACTTCTTTCTAAAAAGTCACCTTTTACACCAACTGCAGCTCCAACAAGAGGTCTTCCTTTCTTGTCTTTTGATGCATTTGGGAAATCAGTATTATTTGTAATATCTTTACTAGTAATCAATCCCTTGATGATTCCTGAATCATCTACAATAGGTAATTTTTCAATTCTATGATTGTGTAAAATTTCTTTTGCTTCATCTAATGTTACTCCAGGTTTTGCAGTAACAACATCTTTAGTCATTATATCACTAATGGTACCACTAGATTTTGCAAAAAGTAAATCTCTTTCAGTAACTATTCCTACAAGTTTAGAATCAGAATCAACAACTAAGAGACCAGAAATTTCCTTATCTTCAGCATATTCTAATGCATCTTTGATAGATTTTTCTGATGAAATTGAATATGGGTTTTCTATCATAACACTGCCTGAACGTTTTACTTTTAGAACTTCATTTGCTTGTTCTTGAATAGTCAAAAATCTGTGAACAATACCTATTCCTCCTGCTCTTGCCATGGCTACAGCCATTGAAGATTCAGTAACTGTATCCATATTTGCACTCACAAATGGAATGTTTATTGAAATATTTCTAGATAATTTTGTACTTAGATCGGTTTGGCTTCTACTAGTGATATCTGAATATTTGGGTACAAGAAGAACGTCGTCAAAAGTTAATCCTTCTTTGAATTCCAATGAAACCTTGTTATGAAAGTTAAAGATTGATTATAAGCCTTTATGTTATTTCATGAGTTTTGAGGCAATTGTGATTGCATCTTTAGTTGCATCAACATTATGTGTACGAATAATATCAGCGCCATTCAATACAGAAATTGCTTCAGCTGCGATCGAACCAAACAATCGATCAGATGGGTTACTTTTTGATATTATTTCCCCCACAAAGGATTTGTTAGATACAGAAACTAGAATAGGGAATTTTTGTTTTATTGATTTTATATTCTTAATTATCGATAGATCTCTTTTAATCCAATCAGTTTTGATTTTTGTAAAAAAAGGGCCTTTGCCAGTTTTTCTAAAAAATCCAACTGCAGGATCTAACACAATTTTTTCAGAAGAAATATGAGATTTTTTTGCAATTTTTAAGCTGTCTGAAAGTAGTTTTTTTGTTAAAGTTACATCATTTCCTAAAACAGTTTTTGAATCATATGCACATAAAATCAATGAAGGTCTAAATTCAGATACTACATCTTTCATTTT
>CAYTNP010000163.1:0-1658 GCA_964439165.1 uncultured Nitrosopumilaceae archaeon
GGGCGGCAGCCTGGGTTACGGCCTGGGTGGCGCCATAGGTGCTCAATTGGCACAACCTGGCCGGCCCGTGGTGCTCAGCATCGGCGACGGTTCGGTGATGTACAGCGCCGCCGGCTTCTGGACCATGGCCCGGTATGGCCTGCCGATCATCACTGTGGTGTGGAACAACATGCAGTATCAGACGGTGCGCAACAACTTCGCGCGCTGGGGCGGCAACATGAAAGAACAGAACCGTTACCCTGAGACGATCCTGGGTGATCCTGAAATCGATTTCGTAATGCTGGCGAAAGCCCAGGGCATTGAAGGCCAGCGGGTAGACGACCCCGCCGAGCTTGACGCTGCCCTGCAGCGGGCGCGCGAAGTACAAGGCGCCGGGGAACCCTACGCGCTGGACGTCCGCATCACCAATGTGGGGCCCGGATCAGATCAGAGCTGGTACAAAGCATTCCGGCTGGCGCATACCTGATCGGGTCACACCAGCCCCTGAAGCACAGCGGCTTCTTCCCGCACCAGCTCCGGGGCTCCCAGCCACTGCCGGTTAGATCCGCAGCGCATGAACCAGTAGTGCAGGCCCAGCAGATCCGTGAAGCCCATACCACCATGTACTTCAGTGGCGGTTTTCGCGACAAACTTCCCGACTTCAGCCAGGTGCGCCTTTGTATGGCAGGCTGTTAAACGCGCTTCGTCCGGCAGTTCCGCCAGCGCATGAGCAGCAAACCAGACCATTGCCCGGCACGGCTCCAGACCCGCGGCCATCTCGGCGCACATATGCTTGACTGCCTGAAAGCTGCCAATGGGTCGATTAAACTGCTCACGCTGCAGCGCATACTCTACGGCCTGATCGATCATGCTCTGGGCGGCACCCAGGGTATCGGCAGCCAGCATGACCCTGCCGATATCCAGCGCTGACGCGAACACCTCAGGGTCATCGCTGATCTGCGTGGCCGGCGCATTGTCATAGGTCAGCTGCACCGTGCGGCGCGATGCATCCACGGTCGTGAGCCCTTTGCGGCTCAAACCTGCGGCATCCGCCTGTACCAGATGCAGCCCGTGGCTGCCGTCCGCCACCAGATAGGCATCAGCATCCGCATCGAACGCAAACAGCGACGAGCCGTTGAGGCGTCCGTCCGCAGCAGTCACTCGAGCATCAGCGCGACGTCCAACCGCCTCGCCGAAAGCAATACCTATACGTTTGCTGCCCGCGGCCAGTTCGCCCAGCAGTTCGGCGTGATCATCACCGCTGGCAACCAGTGCCGTTGGCGCCATCACCACACTACCCATGAAAGGACCCGGGGCGACGTGGTATCCCAGACATTCCGCCACAATGGCCGCGTCAAGAGGCTTCAGGCCAACGCCACCATGGTCTTCCGGCACCAGCAGCGCCGCCACACCGAGTTCGCTCAAGCCCTGCCAGATCTCGGCGTCGCTGCCACCGTCCGCGTAATCGCGCACCGCCTGCAGAGGCACTTTGTCCGTCAGAAACCGCTTTACGTTGTCCTGCAGCAGAACCTGTTCTTCTGATAATCCGAATTGCATTGCCCTCTCCTTAAGCCTGCTGCCCGCTGGCTTTTTCAAACTTGGGCTCCTTGGGCATGCCCAGCCCGCGCTCGCTGATGATGTTCTTCTGGATCTGCGAGGTACCGCCACCAATGATCAGG
>CAYTNP010000164.1:0-1640 GCA_964439165.1 uncultured Nitrosopumilaceae archaeon
ACACCTATGCTTTGGCCTATACAGGAGATGATTTAGAAGGTTACATTTCCACGTTTACAATTGGGAGTAATGGGGACATTACTCCAATAAGAATACAAAATCATTCATCTTCCTGTGAAATCTCTGCGAACTTAAAGCATAGCGCAGATCAAGCAAAGTACAACTCTCTAGTGCATGTGGCTGAGGACAATGGGTCTCACACCCTTGCTTTTGCCTATCAAGGAGATGATAACGACGGTTACATCTCCACATTTACACTATCTCAATTGGATCCTTCCTCTTGTCCATCATCATCATCATCATCTACTAATTATGCTCCACACATTCATGATGAAGTGACAGTATCAATTAATTCAAATGAAAAATTTAATTTAAATTTTAAAGATAAAGAGATTCCAAAAATTACATCAAGGGTCGGAGATACAGTTGATATCACCATTAGTGTAGGTGATGATAAAAAATTAGATCAAATAACTCTCATAGAATTTTTGACAAATTTTGCAAAAGATCCTGGAATAAACAAGTATTTTGCAAATAATTACAATGACTATCGGCAAGTTCCTTTGTCAGTTTATGAATGGTATCAACACAAAGATGATATCAAGTATGATTATGACGGAACCGTATCTTGGAATGAACCAAGTACAATGATGCGAGAATACACAGGGACTCATCATGAATATGTGGGTTCATTATTATTCAATGAAGAAGAGTTAATCATAGTATTTTCTTTGAATATGACCGATGTGATGGATGAAACTCAAACTATAATAAAAATATTGGATGCTGGTCACAAGCAAAAACGTAGTGTTTTACCGTTCACATTAGAAGTACTGCCAGAATTAGCAGAAGCTCCAAGTGCAGAGTCAGTGGAAGAAATTGAATCTCCAGTGGATGACAAATCCAAATTTTTTATAAAATCTAACAAATCCTCATATGAGAATGGAAATAAAGTTGTGATAAAAGGTCAGATACCAATTCAGAATTTTGATCTAAAACGAGGACAAAATATTAAATTCTCAATTACATCACCTGAAAATGAAGTAATACTGTCAGGGAAGTTTGCACCAAAATTAGATGGCTCATTTATTTATAAAACATTTGCAACAGATTCTAAATGGAAGACAGACGGAGATTACATTTTTAATTTTAATTTTGGTTCAATTAGTTCCAATTTAGTACTTTCATATGATAATTCACAATTTGAAAAGGTAGATTTAGTTCCTGGTAATTCATTTGCAGATAATCCAAAGTTTGACGTATGTAAGGTAATCAACGCTGTTGAACAAGATAAAAAAATGAAGCAAAAAAAGTGGGATTTTCACATATCCGTAAACTCTGATAGTTATTTGGGAACATGTGACGGTCGAACATACATTACAATTTCAGATAAACCATCAGTTCCAGAAGAGCACAAATCCACACAATTAGAAATAGCAGCATTTGTTGATCAGTCAAAAGATCCTCAACACTACATTGACAGATACTTTAATGAATCAAAATACAAAAAATGGTTTGACAAGAATTACCCACAATACACTTCAATTTATGATGCAGTGGGATTAGAACAACCAGTTCAAGTTATTGAAAAACCAGTTCAAGTTATTGAAAAACCAGTTCAAGTTATTGAAAAACCAGTT
>CAYTNP010000165.1:0-1606 GCA_964439165.1 uncultured Nitrosopumilaceae archaeon
GAAGTACTAACTGATGCAACAGCTGATTTGGCATTTTCTTTAATGATTGATGTGACGAGAAGAGTTACTGAAGGGGATAAAATTATTAGAAAAGGTTCATGGCGACAAATCTATGGTGCATATGACTATGTTGGAGTGGACCTGCAAGGAAAGACTCTAGGAATTTTAGGTCTTGGCAGAATAGGGAGTACACTTGCAAAAAGGGCAAAGGCATTTGATATGAAATTAGTATATCACAGCAGAAATAAAATATCAAAAACTAGGGAAAAATCACTTGGAATAAAGTATGTCTCATGGGACAAATTAATCACTCAAAGTGATGTGATTTCAATTCATGTTCCTCACACTCCACAAACTGACAAACTATTTGATGCCAAAATTTTCAAGAAAATGAAAAAATCTGCATTTTTAATCAATACTGCACGTGGTAAAGTGATTAATCAAAAAGATCTAGTGATATCATTAAAGAAAAAAATCATCGCAGGAGCTGGTCTTGATGTCTTTGAAGAAGAGCCAATTAGCAATACGAATCCATTGACTAGACTAAACAATGTAGTGCTTGCACCCCACATAGGCAGTTCTACAAAAGAGACCAGAGAAGAGATGGCAAGACTAACAGTAAAGAATTTGAATTTAGGGTTATTGGGCAAAAAGCCAACTTATTCTGTAGGATACTAGATAATTTTTGAATTTACGCATAGTTTTGCTGTAGGTTACAGTCCTGAAAAACTCCAGTTTTTATATCTAAAATGTAATGTATGGTTAGATTGAAAAAATTCAAGCATACAAATGAAGAATTAGAATTAGCTAAACAACAGTCTGAAAAAGAAAAGAAGAAGAAAGAATCTGAAGAATAATATTTTTTCTCCTTGTCTTTTTCAGACAAGGTTTTTTTTAAATTTTAAAACTTGTGAAAAAACTATTTCATATCAATTTGAATGAAATCATCTGAATCACCATGAACACAATCAGTTCCAACAGCTTTTACTTGAGAGAAGCTAACTTTGCCTTCATGCATTTTTCCTTCCTTTTGTAAATGACCAATCTTTCCAGTTACAACCTGTTTGTGTCGTCCACAAGTTACACCTACCATGTATTCGTCTTTACCATCAACAATTGATACGATAAATTCTGGAGGATTAACACATTGTTTTCCCTCTTTTGAAACTGAACACTTGTCAGGTAACATGAATGATTTTGAATTTTATCAGATATTAAGTTTGATTGCCAGTGATTCAATTTAATATCAACTAGAACGGTATTGAGTTATTGGCACAAAATTATGATGTGATAATTATTGGTGGGGGAATTTTAGGTACATCAATTTCTTATTTTTTGTCATTTTTGAACAAATCAAAAAAAATAGCAGTAATTGAGCAGGCCTCTGATGTTGCTGCCCACACAAGTGGAAGAAATACAGGTAAAGTTCATGCACCATACCTGTATAATCCTGAAAAAAAGAAGTTGTTTGCAAAAGCTGCCTTTCACGGATATGAAATGTGGGAAAGATACTCACAACTAAAAGATTTGCCGTTTAAAAAAGATGGAGTGATTGAGGTAGCACTAGATGAAAAAGGAGTCAAGGTTTTAGAAAAATATCTCAAAT
>CAYTNP010000166.1:0-1604 GCA_964439165.1 uncultured Nitrosopumilaceae archaeon
TTGAGACTAAGGTAATAATTGGTGCTGATCCACCTGAAAATCCTGATACTAGAGACATTCTTGAAAAGGAACTTGAATCATTATTAGGAGAACTAGAATCACAACCAAAAGAAAATTTACAAAAACTTTTAGACCAACAAAAAATTGCTGAAAAGCACATTAACAGTAGACCAGGTGCTATGGCTTTGGCTCAAAACAAAATTCAATTATTCAATAAATATAATGAAAAATACGTTCAAACCATAAAAGAAAAATTAAATTCTTAGTTTTGAAAAAATTTCTTATAAATTATATCTGTAATTTTAATTCAAAAATTATTGATTCATAAATACCAAATTTTGGAAAATTTTTGATTTAGTTATGGTAAGTAAAACAAAACAAATGTGTCCTAGATGTGCACAGGGAAAATTACTAACTGATAATGAATCAGGAGAAATGTTTTGCTCAAAATGTGGGTTTGTAATTACTGAAAAATTGCAAGAAGCAGGACCAGAATGGAGATCATTTACCCAAGATGAGGGTGGCAATAAAGCAAGAGCAGGTGCTCCTACATCATTAACAATGCACGATATGGGTCTTGCAACTATAATTAATCCAATTAACAAAGATGCAACTGGTAGACCACTTTCATCTACTATGAAAAGTACTATTGAGAGATTAAGAACTTGGGATAGTAGAAGTCAAGTTCATGAACCAATTGATAGAAATTTTAGACAAGCATTTAGTGAATTAAACAGACTAAAAGACAAATTAGCAATTTCTGATGCAGTAATGGAAAAATCAGCTTACATTTACAGAAAAGCACTTGAAAAAGGACTAGTTAGAGGTCGTTCAATTTCAGCATTAATGGCATCAGCACTTTATGCTGCATGTCGTGATACCTCAACTCCAAGAAATCTCAAAGATGTTGAGCAAGCAGCAAATATCAAAAGAAAAGATATTGCAAGATGTTACAGATTATTGGTAAAAGAATTAGATTTGAAGATGCCAGTTACTGATCCAATTCAATGTGTTGCAAGAATTGCAAGTAGAATTGGAATTACTGAGAAAACAAAAAGATATGCATCAAAGGTTCTAAAATCTGCTCAGGAAAATGAAGTTTCTGCAGGAAAAGATCCAATGGGATTAGCAGCAGCTGCTCTATACCTTTCTTGTGTCAAAAATGGAGAAGATAAAACTCAAAGAGATATTGCAGAAGCTGCAAATGTTACTGAAGTAACTATCAGAAATAGATACAAAGGTCTCAAAGAATCATTGGAATTATAATTATTATTCAGATTTTTTAACAAATCCACCATCAATTGACTCATCAATTGACTCTATTGATGATTCATCAATTACAACACCATCCTCAGATTCATCAGGCTTTTTCTTAACAAATCCACCTTCTACAGATTCTGGTGGTGGAATATTCTTTGATTTTCCTAACCCTATTGTGGTAATGATAACTGATGATAAAATAATAAAGAAAATGATTTGAGTATAGGCTTCCGCATTTTCTAAGCCCATGGTAACTGGATATGTAGCAAGTACTGCAGCTGCCAACCCCCTAGGAATCATTGAATTAGTTACTGCTCTATCTAATTTGGAGAATCTTTTAGTTA
>CAYTNP010000167.1:0-1599 GCA_964439165.1 uncultured Nitrosopumilaceae archaeon
TCTTTTGATGTACTTTCTAAAACTTCAGCAAACGTTGCAAGTGGAACTGTTTTAACATCATCAAAAAATAATCTAGCTGCTGCTTCACTATATGCACCTCGTTCACCTTGGAACGAAACATTTACCATTTTTACTCTCTCAATTTAATAAAATCAGTTTTACCAAAACTTGAGGAAAGTTTTCTTTCATCAATCCATGCACATTCTGTACATTTTATGGCATCTCTCATTGATACTACTCTGCCCCCACATTTTCTACATTTAGTTAACAAAATTCCTAATTCTGGTTCATTAATTGCTGCATGAATTGTACCATTAAGATGATTGATAATTTTTAGTTTAACTATGTCATTTACTAATGCAACATTTCTAATTCGCAAATTTCGTGTTCCACAAACACATTCTACTTTTGATGTTGTAGGTTCACCATTAATGTAATCAATTGATACTGCAATCATTGATGACATTACTGCTGCAACAGTTCCAATAATCACATCTCCAACTTTGGGAATTGATAGAACTTTTGGATGTTTAATACTGGCAACTCGTGTTGACTTGTCAATATCCCTTTCACCAACAGTTGCTGCTCTAACCATATCTCCATCATCAAAAGTATTGTGACCTGCCTCATATTCCTCAATTGATGCTAATTTGTCGCCTGGAAATGTTGCATTTTCTGACATGTTGAAATTTTTGCTTTTATGATTATAATTGTTTGTGGTAAATCAACTTGGCAAACGATATATTTTCAAAAATATGAAAAAAATCATGAAGGCACTTGTGTATGAAGAATATACTACAGATGATGATTTTTCAAAAATATTAAAAATTAAAGACATTCCAATTCCTGAACCAAAATCAAATGAAGTGGTCTTTAAGGTAAAGGCTGCTGCACTAAACTATGATGATATTTGGGGGATGAGAGGAAAACCTTTGGCAATTCCATTACCTCATATTTCTGGAACTGATGCTGCAGGCGAAGTTACAGCTATTGGAAGTGATGTAAAAAATATCAAAATTGGTGATAGAGTTGTTTCACATGGAAATATGTCATGTAGAGTTTGTAAAAGATGTACAGATGGACGAGAATATGATTGTAAAAAACGCTCAATTTGGGGATTTGAAACAGGTCCACTTTGGGGCGGTTATTGTGAATTTACACATATTCCTGAAGTAAATGTTGTAAAAATTCCTGATAACGTTTCTTATGATCAAGCAGCTGCTGCATCAATGACAATGTTGACTTCATGGCATATGTTAGTTGGACGAGCAAAGATTCAACCGGGACAAATTGTTTTGATCATGGGTGGTAGTTCTGGAGTTGGAACATATGGAATTCAAATTGCAAAACTATTTGGATGTATAGTTATTGCAACTGCAAGTAAAGACAAATTAGAAAAATTATTAGAACTTGGTGCAGATTATGCTGTTAATCATAGAGATGATGATTGGCACAAACAAGTAAGAGCAATTGCAAAAAAAATTCCAAAACCTTCTACTGATCCACCTGGGGTAGATGTAATTTTTGAACACATTGGGGGTACACATTGGAATAAAGAATTGACTTTATTGAATTATGGTGGAACAATTGTTACTACTG
>CAYTNP010000168.1:0-1583 GCA_964439165.1 uncultured Nitrosopumilaceae archaeon
TTTAGTTGAGATATTTTTCAATTCTTTTGAGACCATTTCAGCTACTATTTCATAATTACCAGGAGTATCAATTACCTCAGAGAATTTATCATCTATTGGAAGTAAATTTTTCTCACCAAAACATTGCTCAAAGAATCCACCTTGAGTTACAACATTGTTTCCTGAAGAATAAATTGTAACATAGAGATCCCCACAATCAAAAGAAGAATCATTAACTTTGATTTGAATATTTACAGGATCTGCAGTAGAATATTGTGAGGATAAACCAATTATTTTGATTGTCTCATGGGATGTTCCATGAGATGATTGTAGTGAAAATTTTCCAGGCACCATGTTTAGTTCCCTACCAGGTTCTTGAAGAATTGCACCCATTACTGCTGAACCAATTATTACAGAAATTACTACTGGAAATAAATAAACAACAATTACTCGTCTTGACACCATTTCGTTTAAAATCCATAATTCCCCTATATCTATTTAGCAAAATTAGAACACTTTAGATCAATCTGACGAATGAGTTAAATCGTAGCCGGCTAATTATCGCTAGATGCGACTTAGAAAATTCAGAGTCAGAGCATATCGTTGCATTCATGATTCTGGAGAGATTACAGTTGGAGATTTAGCTGCTTTTGTTGGGAGAAATGAGAGTGGTAAGACTACAATTCTTCAAGCACTAACATTGCTAAACAGAGATGAACAGATTTCAGAACTAGACTTGTGTGATGAGATGCATGAGGAGTTAAAAAATGAAATGAAACTAGCAGAAGGGGAATTTGAGCTTAGTCAGCATGAAAAAAGCATCATTAAAGAAAAATTCCCAAATTTACCAGATTTAAAGAAAATTAAATTATTTAGAACAAATAGAAATCAAAAAGTCCAATACGAATTTGAAGATATAGAACTTGGGGAAGAAGAGAATCAAGGACTAAATTCATGGGAGAATTTCTCAAAACAGATTATTGAATTTTTAGATACAATTCCAAATCATCTTAGAATACAAATTGATACTAGTTTCTTTGAAGGAGAGGTTCCAAAAAATCAAGAAACCTTTGATAGTGGAATGGCAGAATTTAGTAACCAATTCCATGTAATTGCAATTCAAGAACCAAAAGTGATTGAAGAATGGGGAAAAATCTATGAGCTTCCTGAGAATCAATTCTCTCATCTTCTAAGTGGGGAAAGTGAAAAGACAGCATTACAAAATTTTATTGCATCAGAGTTACATCCAAGATTTGTTTACTTTTCAGATTACAAGAAAATCTACGGCAACATCAATCTTAACGAATACCTAAGAGAGGAAAAAGGAGAAAGAGCAGACTCTATTGAGTACGTAGAAGAGTTTGACAAGGCTGAAACTGTAAGGAATTTGTTTTATCTTGCAGAATTAGATATGAAAGAATTAGATGAGGTAAAAGAGAGTCCTTCAAAATGTATTAAATTACTAAATGCTGCAAGTAACCGACTTACTAGTAAACTAAACCCAGCATGGAAAGGAGATCCTATTCATGTTGATTTGAGATATAATCCTGGAAACATAATGAGTGTTGTAATATCTGATGTACACAAAGACGGAACAATTACCA
>CAYTNP010000169.1:0-1582 GCA_964439165.1 uncultured Nitrosopumilaceae archaeon
TGCCGATATTAAGAATTAGCGATAGTATCCAAATTTTGAGCCTAAATTGGCAGTATGTAACTTCAATAACATATTGCTCGTTTTAATCAAATTTTCCCGTAATTTTTTATGAATATTTTATTTTTGGGACTAGTATTTTCCCTAATTTTATTTCCAATGTCATTTGCATATGCATCTGAATGGAATTATCTGATGCCTTGGGATGTTTCAGAAATTAATGTTATAATACAATCAGACTTTGATGTCGATGATCATACCATTGATACAATAACTTCAGTTATTGAATCACCAATTCAAAATGATGAGCAGTTTTTTGGATGGAACAATGCAATTTCATTTATCTCTGATAAAATAGATACTGAGATTCCGTTAATGAAAATCATAGATGAGAAAAAAGAATCCCAAATTATGATATTTCTGACACAAAATCCTGGACCTGATAATATGGATGGCTTTACAAAATACAAAATTGAAAATGAAACAATAGAGCGTGTAGTTGTAATTTTGTACAATGTTGATGAAATGGAACAAAATGAATTAGAGATGGTTACAAGACATGAACTTGGTCATGCAATGGGACTGGGTCATACTACAAATCCATTTGATATGATGTTTCCTGCAATTGATGCAGAATTTAGTATGATCTCAATGTTTGATCTTGGTGCACTATCTGAAATTTACCGATAGATTTTATTTTTTCTCAATTTTATTTACTGCCAACACCGCAATGAGGACAACCTGTTAGTTTTCTGCTGTATTTCTCACTACAAACTCCACAAATCATGGTATCGTCTATGTAATTTTTCTTAATGTATGGAATTACTAGTTTGAGAACAATTGCAATAACAATTGGAATAGCTATTAGATACCAAGCCATAAATTACTCAAATATTATTTTTAGGAAGAAATTCAAAAGCCTTTTTTATGATTTTCTCAGTATCAATTTTTCTTTCAGTGGATATCAAAATAGAGTGTTTTTCTCTTGGTATTGTTATCATAGACACTTTTTTTCTGGTTGTTACAATATGCTCTACTGGACCCAAAGAATCATCTAGATCTTTTGTTAACATTACCTCCATAGTATGTTCTAGGGAAATTTTATGTTCTTCCTCATCAACAAGTGGTGTGATTTCATCGTGATATCTGCCTGCAATCTGCCTACCCATGTTATTTATGATACCAACATAACGAATGCCATTTTCGTTTAACAATAAGTTACAATATTTTTCCAAAATAACAATCTCATCAGTTTCTTGACTCATTTCTATTGTGGAAATTTTTACGAATAAAAAATTGTTGATTAATTCATAAATTGAGAATAATGATTAGAAAATCTGTCATCTCATAAAGGCCAAAGCCTTGATGATGTCAGTTTTACTAATTATTCCAATTATACTGCCATGACCTGACAGGACTGCTGCTCCGTTGATGTTTTTTTCAAGCAATAACTTTGCAGCCTTTGCTAAATCATCATCATAGTTTACTGTAATTATCTCACTACTCATCACATCTTTGATTTTAGTAGAACCACCAAAACCTGTTTCAGAGACAAATCCCTTTCTTGGAAATATTACTGAAATCA
>CAYTNP010000170.1:0-1571 GCA_964439165.1 uncultured Nitrosopumilaceae archaeon
CTGGTACAGTTTTAACTAAAAATGGAAAACGTTTCAAAGTTTATCGTGGTATGGCATCTCTTGCAGCATCCTTGGGTAGAAAATCAAAAGAAACTGGAATTACCTCTTTTGATGATGATCTGAATGATTATGTTGCAGAAGGAGTTGAGGCTATGGTTCCATACAAAGGAACTGTAGTTGATATTCTCAAACAACTTTCAGGCGGTGTACGCTCAGGATTAAGCTATTGTGGTGCACATACTATTCCACAAATGCAAGAAAATGCAGAATTTATCAAAATGTCAAGGGCAGGATTTGCAGAAAGCCAGCCTCATGATGTTTCATTAATGTAGTTAATTTTTTAAACACCATTTTGAATCATTGAATTGTGCTTACAAAAAGAACTATTATTGGATTAATTATTGGTAGTGCAATTATTGGTATTGGAATTTATTCATTAATTTCTGATATTGGATTACAAGAAGTAAATGTTGATGAGACTTTTGGTGTTGGAGAATCTACATCTTATCAAATTAGAGCAAACAGTGGTGCTGCTCAAAAAATGAGTATATCTGGAGAAAAATTTGATCTTAAACTATCTAGTCCTGCTGATGGATTACAAATTCCAAATACCCCTCACACTGATGAAGTTACTTTAGATTGGGTTCACTTGGAAGATGGTGTAACTATGATTAATTTACAAAATACCGGTTCTTCAGATTTGCATGTTATTGCAACATTAAATGTCACAGTTGATCCTATTTTGTTTACATATCATTTAGTAGTAATTACTTCAGGTGTTGTAATTATCGGATTTAGTATGGGTTTTACTCTAAGAAAACCTAAAGGCTTTTAGCTTAATTTTGCTGAAGGATACGAACCTAAAATCTTCAAAAATACTGACTCATCTTTAATTTTCTCTAATATCTTTGAGATTGTAGGATTCTTCAAATTCCCTTCAAAGTCTACATAGAAATTATATTCCCATGTATTTTCTTTAGTTGGCCTTGATTCTATTTTTGTTAGATTGACATTGTTCTTGTGAAAATTCTCTATTATTCTAAATAATGAACCTGGTTCATGTTTTATTGAAAAAATTATTGATGTTTTATCATTTTCAGATTCAGAAGATTCTTTTTTAGATAATACTAAAAATCTAGTATAGTTGTTGAGATTGTTTGCAATATTTTCTGTAATTATTGGCATTTCATAAATTGTTGATGCTGTTTTACTTGCTATACAGGCACAATTTTTTGAATTAAGTTCTTTGACAATTTTTACACTACCTGCAGTATCATATGCAGGAATTGTTTTCATATTATGTTCTTCAATAAATTTTCTACACTGACCTAATGCTTGTGGATGAGAATAAACAGTATCAATTTCATCTAATTTTCCAATTCCAATCAAACAATGCTCAATTCTATGATAAATTTCCCCTACAACATTAAGAGATGTAGAATATAGTAAATCATAACTTTCTCCAACACTTCCTTCCAATGAATTTTCTACAGGTAAAATTGAATATTCTGTTGTTTCTTTTGATGTACTTTCTAAAACTTCAGCAAACGTTGCAAGTGGAACTGTTTTAA
>CAYTNP010000171.1:0-1559 GCA_964439165.1 uncultured Nitrosopumilaceae archaeon
ATGGAAACCCAGCTGATGTTGGTGGTGGTGCAACTGCAGAAGATTATAGATTTGTAATTCAACAATTTATGGATGAAAAAAGTATTGACATTGCAATGCCATGGTTTGTCTTCCAAGATGATCCATTAGAAGAAACAATTGTTCAACACTTGGCTGCATTCCACAAGAAAGGAAAGAAACCACTCTTAGCTGGTGGTAATGGTGGTCCATATACTGAAAAGATGATTAAATTAATTGAGAAACATAATGTTCCAGTTTACCAAGACCTTAGAACTTGGGTTGCCGCTGCATCTGCTCTAGTACAATGGGGCAAAATGCGTGGAAAATAGAGAACATTTAATTCACTAATTTCTTGCCAAAATAACATGTCACTAGTTACCACATCAACTTCTGATGGCATTTGTACTGTCAAAATCAACAGACCTGACAAACTCAATGCTATGAATACTGATGTTGCAAAAGAGCTAATCAAAACTTTTGAAGAACTAAATCATAATGATGATGTCAAAGTTATCATTTTGACTGGTGAAGGTGAAAAAGCATTTTCTGCTGGTGCAGATATTGAATACATGTCAAAAATCTCTGCAGATGAATCAGTAGAATATGCAAAAACTGGACAACTTGTTACCTCAACAGTTGAATTAGCTAAACAACCAACAATTGCAGCCGTTAATGGTTTTGCTTTAGGTGGAGGTTGTGAACTTGCAATGTCTTGTGATATTAGAATAGCAGCAGATACTGCTAGACTAGGTCAACCAGAAGTAACAATTGGTGTCCCTCCAGGATGGGGTGGAACACAAAGATTGATGAGAATTGTGGGAATAGCAAAAGCAAAAGAACTTGTTTACACTGGCAAAATGATCAAAGCAGATGAAGCAAAAGAAATTGGTTTAGTAAACCAAGTTGTTCCTCTTGCATCATTACAAGAAGAAGCTTTGAAAATGGCACAACAAATTGCTGGAAACTCTACAATGGGTGTTCAGATGTCTAAAGTTGCAATCAACAAGGGAAGAAATGCGGACCTTGATACAGGTCTTGGATTAGAACTTCTTGCTTGGAGAAATTGCTTTACACATCCAGACCGCCAAGAAAGAATGACTGCATTTGTCAACAAGTCAAAGAAATAGCTATTTCCTTCTAATTTTATTATTTTTTAGAATCTTCTTCTAAGATACTGTAACTAACCCTACTCTCCATGGATGGAATGAGCAGTAGTAATTATACACGCCTTCTTCTTCGAATGTAAACTCAAATCTATCTCCTGTGTTAAGTGGTGGACTGTTAAACAATTGAATGACATTTCCTTTCTCATCCATGCTTTGGATATTGTGTGGAACAGAATCATCATTTACCCATGTTACTGAAGTTCCTACTGGAATTTCTAAATTCAATGGAGAGTAAAATCCTGCACCTGTGACATCAAAGTTCCCATTTGGAATAATAATTTGCGCATCAGTAATTTGTGGAACTGGCTCTACAACATTATCTAATACTATCACCTCATTTTCAATCAAAAATTTGATCATGTTTAGAAATTCTGATTCTGAAACAATTCCTTC
>CAYTNP010000172.1:0-1553 GCA_964439165.1 uncultured Nitrosopumilaceae archaeon
AATGCTTGTGATTATGGGAATTGGTCTTGCAGTTGATGGTGTTGTTTTCAAAAGATTAGAAGACAAAGTAATGTCCAGATGGGGTCTACGTTAGTATTTAATAATTGGCTCACGTCATTATTTGAGATCCTTTCTAAGAACCTCATTCACAACTTTTGAAAAGCTTACTGAACTAGCATACTTTTTGATTAATTTTGATTGTTTTTCATATAGTTTCTTTATGAGGTCATCGTCAAATACTACTGTAACACGTTTTACCATGTTACCATCACCTTTTTTGCTCTTTTATTTTGTATGTTATCTCTCATAAATGAAAATCATAGTGACAATTTAGATAGATGTACGTGCTCATAGAAAAGGAATTCCTGTTAAAGTAAGATTAGGTCCAAGTTAAAGACAAAAATGATATGTGGAATTATTTTGTGATCAAAATAGGACATGGGGATTTTTGGGAAACCCCACTTGCAACACTTCCCAATAGTAATTTGTCAAAACCAGTTCTCCCATGAGAACCAATCACAATCAAATCATATTTTTGTGATTTTGCAAAAGATGTAATTGTTTTAACAATGGAGTGTGAAATCAATATTTTTGTTTTAATGGACACATCATTTTTCTCTGCGAGTTGTTCAAGTTTTTTAAAATATTTTTTTACAGCTTTATTTTGTTTTTCTCTTTGCTCATTACTTAAGCCAGATTGATAATACAAATGATATGATGCCCTTTCTTCAAGACATGAAAGTAACGTAATTTTTGAATTGAATTTTTTCGCTATATTTAATGCCATTTTAAAAGATCTTGTAGAATAATTTGATAAATCAACAGGAACTAAAATATTTTCAAAGATCATAATATCTAAAACAAGTGTAATTCAATATAAGAATAGAGATAATATTCAATATTGATACAAACAATTTTGATGCTTGATTTCATTTTGTGTAATTTGCATATTGAGATAAATACTGAAACAATTTTGATTTGATATGTCTTTGAAAAATATTATGGTTTGTTTAGATGGTTCTAAGAATTCCTTAAGGGGATTGGATAAGGCTATTTCGTTTGCAAAACAATCAGAGATTACAATTATTGGAGTTCATAGCGATACTAGTTTTAGTGCTTTTTCTGCTGTTCGTGCTCCTATTCTTCCAACAAACAAATGGAAAAAGGAAGCGAAAGCGTTAATGAATTATGCCAAGAATAAAGTAGAAAAAAACAAGATTGAATTTCAAGGAATTGTTATTGGAGGCCATTCTTCAGGTATTGATTTGGTCACATTTGCTAATAATCCTAAAAATAAGATTGATCAAATTGTAATTAGTTCAAGAGGTATGGGATTCCCAAAAGAGTTATTTTTTGGAAGCACATCAAACTTTGTTTTACATAAAGCAAAAGCTCCTGTAACTATTATCAAATAATTATAATTTTATTTACGCATATCTGCATTTATTTTTAATCTCAAAAAGGTGGCTGAATCCCCATGGATTCACTCTACTTTTTGATTTTTAGAGACACAATAAATGCACAAATAATTATTGCAATTGCAAAATACATTA
>CAYTNP010000173.1:0-1546 GCA_964439165.1 uncultured Nitrosopumilaceae archaeon
AAGACCCAAGCAGATCGTCTTTTAATTGATTTTTTGAATTATAGATAAACTGCTTAATTTAACAACAACAAAATTATTTTCAACCTGATATCACCTTATATGACGCATTTCTGTAATCAAACATAGAAAAATGGCTGCAGAAGCGCACTTTATTGAGACAATTATCGGAGTAGGAATACTTCTTTTTGCAGCAAAATTGATGGCAGAATTATTCCTCAGATTAAAGCTGCCAATTGTTTTAGGCGAATTACTAGCTGGAATGATAGTAGGACCATTTGCCCTAGGAGGGTTTTTTGTAATTGATGGAAAACAATTACTTCACATCAATGATGAAATTAAAATTTTAGGGGAGATGGGGGCAATTGTAATTTTGTTTATGGCAGGATTAGAAATGACACCAAAAGAATTCCTTAAAGGGGGAAAAGCATCATTTACAGTTGGAACACTAGGTGTTGTTGTTCCATTTTTTGCAGGTCTTATGATTTTTCAAGTATTTGGATTTGAAGCATTAGAATCAATGCTAATTGCTACGGCGCTAACAGCTACAAGTATTGCAATTTCCATTCAAGTACTAAGTGAGTTTGGAAAAATAAAAACACCAGAAGCCAGATTAATTATCGGTGCAGCTGTAGTAGATGACATTCTAGCAATTGCAGTCTTATCAGTTGTAATATCAATTACAGGTTCAGATGCAGGAATTGATAGTATAAACATCACAGATGTAACAATAACGATTTTGCAAGTACTAGGATTCTTTGCAATCATGTTAATAGTGGCAGTAGTTGTAATTCCGAAAATTATCACACCAAGATTATGGAAGGCAAAGGGCAGTGTTGAGGGAATTGCGACAGCGTCTTTTTTCGGAGCAGCCGCGCTTGCAGGGTCAATCGGATTATCACCAATTGTAGGAGCATTTGCAGTTGGTATGGCATTATCAACTACCAAAGTTTTTGAAAAAGTAGAAAATTACATTGGAAAGATAGGGTTGATTTTTGCACCATTATTCTTTGCAATTATTGGGGCTCAAGTGGATCTTCGTGCGGTGGATTTGAATATTTTGATGATTAGTGCAGTAATAATCGTGGTTGCAGTTGTGACAAAGTTGTTAGGATGTGGATTGCCAGCAATGTTCTTTTTGAAAAGTAAAGCTCAAGGAATGAGAGTGGGAATTGGAATGATTTCAAGAGGGGAAGTGGGATTGATTGTTGCAGGTGTAGGAGTAACTGCAGGAGTTTTAACATCAGAAGTTTATTCAACAATTGTAATCATGGTAGCAGTTACAACCATCATCACACCGATCTGGCTAAAAATGGAATATAGAAAAGAACAGAGACAAGGTAGTGATTCATCTGAAGAAATTACTGCTAAAAAAGAAGAATAATTCAGTAGTCTTAAATGGTATAAAAAAATCTTCAAAACATGTCTGAAGCAAATAATGAATCATTTAGAGCAAATATGCTTGCAGAAATTAAAAGAATTCAAGAAGAATTAAACAATTTAAAAGATATCAAGAAAAAAATTTCAAAAAAACCAGCTAGAAAGAGTG
>CAYTNP010000174.1:0-1546 GCA_964439165.1 uncultured Nitrosopumilaceae archaeon
TTTTCAAAATTCATGTCAAATATGATGATTCTGAATACTTGCCAGCTTTTGCATTTAGTAAAATTTCTCTAAACGGCAAGAAGATTGTATATCCATCAGGCGAGTTTGTAACATTTGCAACACTAGAAGAACTCAAAAACGTTGATCCTTGCAATTACTCCATTTTAGAATCTTGGCAATACTTTGATGATAATCCTGTTTATCCATTTAGAGATTTTATCAACAAACACTATGAAAAAAGAATGAAACTAAAACAAGAAAATAATCCAATGCAATTACCTATCAAAATTATTCTAAATGCAATATATGGAAAGATGGGGCAAAAGGTTAATCGAAGAATTGGTAATTTGTTTAATCCTGTAATCTTTGCATATATCACAGGATTTGCAAGAGCTCAACTATACGGATTTGTAAAAGAGAATAATTTAGAACAACACGTTGTTGCATTTGCTACTGATTCAGTTTGTGTTACAAAGAAAGTTAATGTAAATTCATCAGAACTAGGGGGCTTTTCACTAGATAAGCATGGAAAAGATGTGTATTATTTGCAAAATGGGTTTTATCGGTTTAATGGGGTTTGGAAACAAAGGGGAATTGGAAAACTAGGCAAAAAGGAAATTGAGCATATTGAGACCATTGAACATGATGGTAGATTATACTACAAATATCAAGTACTAAGAACCAAAAAACTAGCAAGTGCTATAATTTCTAATCAGATTGAAGATATTGGAAAATTAAAGGAAGCCACAAGAGAAGTCAATCTGAATGGAGATGATAAACGCCAATGGCTAGGGCGATTAGAAAATATCAATGACAGAAAAATAAACAAATCATTTCCACTCAATACTGATTTTCATTCTAACGCATTTAGATTCAATTTGGATTATAATTCGGATTAGGGTTATTTTCTACGAAGGAAAAGGGGGGATACTCTTTTTGTTGAAGTTCAATAAAAAGGCGGGATACTCTTTTTGTTGAAGTTCAATGACAATGGATTTAAAGAACATACAGGTAGAAGTATCGTGAATATCAAAAAAGTAGGAAATGTGATATTAGCAGTTAAAGATCTGGACAAATCCATACAATTTTACAATGAAATCATTGGATTGCCAATCAAAAACCAAAGAAGATCATGGGTTGATTTGGGAAGTTCTGGTTCATTGTTAAGTTTACACCCAGCATCATTGACAGCACAACACAGTGGTAGTTCTATTGAAAATGGAATCACTTTAGGATTTCTTGTAGGAGATGTAAAATCTGCTGTAGAAGAACTAAAGGAAAAAGGGGTAAAAATTCATCGAGACATTATAGAAAAAGATGCAGGTAGAAATGCCGTTATCGTAGATCCTGATGATTACTTGATTTCATTGTTTGAACCAATCTTTGATGACAAAGAACAACAAACAGGTGGATACCACGGATTCACTCCGGCCTAGATTATCTTCTTAATTGAAGTAAAATATCTAAACTTATTTTATTTCAAAAACAAAGGATAACTTTCAGATTATCTTCTTAATTGAAGAGATAATTTTTTCTAAACTTTTTT
>CAYTNP010000175.1:0-1537 GCA_964439165.1 uncultured Nitrosopumilaceae archaeon
AATCAATGCAGCTTTTGCTGCAGAATATGCATCTGCATTAAATCCTTGATATGCCTTTAGTCCTGCATCTGATGAAATGTTAATTATTGAACCAGAAGTTTTTTGCAAATGAGGTATTGCCTCTTTAGTAAATCTAAATTGTCCTGTTAGATTTACATCAATTACTTTACTCCATTCTTCTTCTTCAATTTCATGTAGTTGTTTTATCTGCGGAAAAATTCCTGCATTATTTACTAGAATATCTAATCTCCCAAATTCTTCAATAGTTTTTTTTACAATATTTTTTACATCATTTGTATTTTGAATATCTCCTGCAATTCCAATACAATTTGGAATTTCTGATGATGATTTTTCTAGTCTTTGAGCATCTTTTCCTGTAATGATTACTGTTGCACCATTTTCTGATAAAATTTTTGCAGTAGCATATCCTATTCCTCTACTTCCACCAGTAACCAATGCAACTTTACCATCTAGTTTCAATAGTTTTTTTGCTAAAAATTCGTAATTTATAGATCGATTATACTATTTTAGGTATGAAATATTTCAAGAAATCTTAATAAAAATTATAAATCATTAGATAAAATATTAAATAGTTAAAGTTGTTATAATAAATAATGTCGAAGGGTATAAAACCTATCGACTAAAACCGCGTAACCCCGCAGAACGATAAAGGCAATCATGCGCTTAGGCGCTGACCACGAGAGGGAATCTCTCAATGTTCTGCAGTAAAGGGGGTTTACGCCTTTAATTTTCTAAAATATCAACTGATACTGATCCCATTACATTTCCATTTGGATTAATTGAAATTGTCAGATTTTGTTTTTCTGAAATTACAAAATTTCTCTCACCAAGATAATCCCATGTGAAATATTCAGAAATTCCAGTTTGATGTGGAGTTCCTTCCAATTTGAAATCTTGAGAAAATTGGAAATCATCACCATTCAAGTTAATTGATAAAATTTTTGGACTACTGCCATTGGGGACAAATCTAAAAGAATATTCCCCTTTGTTAATCTCAAATGTTTCTGTAAATTTTCCATTTATGTATAATTCCGGACTTGCCAAAGTAACATGAAAAACATCATCTGTTTTTTCCTCAGAATCAGATGAAAAATTTATCACAAAAATTCCAATTACAATAACTATGGGAATTATTATGATTTTTTTGTTCACTAAAATAATTAATTTTTAATGTTATAAAAATAAATTTCTGAATTTACTTTTCTCTTATTTTTCTAGTTAGAATTTCAATTTTTTTCAAGTTTTCTAAAATCCATGAATCATTAATGATATCCATAATTTCATCCATCTCAAATATTTTAGGTGTAGTAATTCCTTCCTCAAAATCATATAGTTTGATGAGTCTCTTTTTGACATTTTCAGGTTCAATTTTTTTATTATGTGCAAAATTGTGTGCAAAATCATTTCTTATTTCTCTAATTTTGTTTAATTCTTGTTGGATTTTTACTCTAGTCTTTTCATCAATTTCAGATTTGTAAATTTCATGATTTTTCATAATTCTTGATAACCAAACAAT
>CAYTNP010000176.1:0-1502 GCA_964439165.1 uncultured Nitrosopumilaceae archaeon
TGGTCTGGCTCTTGGCCTCCACCACGTGCGTAAAATGATGTTTTATCTAATACCACCAAATCATCAATCACCTTGAGGACCTTAGCTTCGAAATTCATTGGGTCATCTTTGTAGAACAAAGTATCAGTTTCAGGTAAATCAGCTAGTGGTAGTTCGGCAATTGCCTTTTTCTTGTCTGACTGGTGCAAATCAGAAAGTTTAGAGTAAAACTGTGAAGGAATCTCTGAAATTGCGTCCACCTCTCTGAGATATTCAGGTGTAATTCCATCTGATTCGTAAAATGTAATTAATTCATCAACTGTTGGTGTTCCTTTTTCTCTGATTTTTTCTGCTTTTTTCTTCATGTGAATTTTTGATTCCTCATATCTTGCTGATTCTAATTTTAGTATGGCCTTGACATCATCACGTTTTTCATCAAGTTCTGGATACGTGTCTTTGAGATAATCAATGTGAGAATCAATCAAATCATCAATGTCTAGTTTGAGATTCAATCTAGTAATAGTTCCATTGATTCTTCTTAACATCATTCGCAAGTTGTATCCACCACCAACGTTTGATGGTAAAGCACCATCAGTAATTGCAAATATCAAAGTTCTAAGATGATCTGCAATGAGATACATTCCCTCTAGTGGTGTGATCATTTTGTTTAATTGATCATCTGTAATTCTTGCATTTTTTACTGCAAGACGTCTAACTTGATTCAAGTCATCATAGTTATCAATCTCTTTTGCAATTTCTGTAAAGTATTTTTTTAGCACATCACTGTCTGAATCAATTCCAATTATACCAAACAATTTTTCATTAATTGGACCAAAACAACAGTCATACGCTGTTGGTGTTCCTTTGGTAATCCATGCAAATCTCTCAAGCCCTGCACCCATGTCAATTACTCTATGATCAAGTGTTGTGTGTTTACCTAACTCTCCTTGAAATTCAGTAAAGACTGCATTACCAAGTTCCAATCCACGTACAAAATATTCCAATGATGGACCAAATGAACCACCACCTGCCCATACATCTTCAACAAAGACTACCTCTTCTCTTTTAATTCCAAACTGTTCTGTTAGTAATCTATAATCCAAATCAACGCATTCATCTTTCCAGTATCCTCCCAAATCAGGAACACTGTGTTGTCCTATCATACAAAATGATGAAAAGTGTCTACCTGTTACTCCGACATTTTCTAAATCTTTGAAACGAAGACAAGTTTGTGGAACTACTAGTGGATTTGCAGGAAACTCAAAGACTACCTTACTACCCATTACTCTCTGAAAGTCTACAACTGATGCAATTGTAAAATACAAGTCATCACGCCAACGACACACTACAGGATAACGATTAACTGAAGTGTGGTTGTTTTTAACAAAAAACTCTTCAACTTGCTTCCAAGCTTGTGTATAATCAAATCTCTTTGTGGTGGGAGGATCTCCAATGAAAGAGTAAGTATCTAATCCATCATCAGGACACAAGTCTCTATCAGCGTTCAAAGTCCAAAAGAATCT